>CAMUHN010000062.1 GCA_947088675.1 uncultured Roseburia sp. | reverse complement strand
AGCAGAGCAGAGCAGAGCAGAGCAGAGCAGAGCAGAGCAGAGCAGAGCAGAGCAGAGCAGAGCAGAGCAGAGCAGAGCATTCCTACACTTGTCGTTATTTTTTTTTGCTCTATACGGCGCTGTTTGCGGTCCTGTTTCTGATCGTGTATCAAAGCTTTTTTGCAAACGGCAAATCTCTGATGTGGACCGGCGACGGTCTGCGGCAGCATTTTATCAGTCTTGCGTATTATGCGCAGTGGGGCAGGGAGGCTTTGACCAATATTTTTCTGGAGCACAGGTTTGAGCTTCCTCTGTGGGATTTCAGTATTGGATATGGATCGGATATTCTCACAACATTTCATTATTATGTGATCGGAGACCCGTTAAACCTCTTTTGCTTTTTTGTTCCGTCGGAATATTTGGAATACTTTTACAGCGCAATGGTTGTTTTGCGTATGTATCTTGCGGGGCTTAGTTTCAGCTGTTACTGTTTTTATATGCATCCGGAATGGAGGCCGAAAAATGGCAGAGTTTTTGCTGCCAGCCGTCTGTCAGTCCGTTTCAGCTGCGCCGCCGCAGGAGTGCTTGTCGGAAGTATGATCTATGTTTTTGGCGGCGATATGCTTCTGGTTGTAATGCGGCATCCGTTTTTTGCCAATCCTTTTATTTACATGCCGCTGATGTTGATTGGAGTGGAAAAGATTTTACGAAAACAGAAACCGACGTTATTCATCGGAATGGTATTTTTGTCAGCTGTCAGCAATTTTTACTTTTTTTATATGATTGTGCTTGGCACAACGCTGTATGTGGCAGTACGTTTTTTTTCTGTTTCGCACAAACGAATTTTTCGGGAAGCCGTATCGACAGTTTTGCGTCTTCTGGGGTTTGGAGCCGTCGGCGTGTTGATGGCGGGTATTCTGTTCTATCCTGTTGTGCTGCATTTTACAGAGAGCGGGAGATCGGGCGCGCATCTTTTGTTTTCCATGTTATATAAACCAGATTACTATCAAAAGTTTTTCACGTTATTTATGGACGGAAAAGGTCTGATGATGAATACTTATCTGGGGTTTCCGGCTGCAGCCGTTCTCGGTATCTTTTTCCTTTTTACAAAAAGGAAAAGCAATACCAGATTAAAAGTTGTGTTTCTCATTTTGACGGGGATGCTGTTTCTGCCGTTTTTCGGAAAGATGTTTAACGGATTTTCGTATGTATCAAACCGCTGGTGTTTTATGTATGCAGGATTTGTAGCGTATATCACTGTAGTTGTCTGGAATGAATTTGTAGAAAGCAGTATGGCGCGGCTTTTTTGGGTATCGGCGCTTTGTATTCTGTATTATATACTGCTTGTTCTGTTTCGCAGAAACTGTACCAGAATGTCATGGATTTCCTGCAGCATCCTGTTTGTGTCGCTGTTGATTTTGCTTATTCGCGGTTTTTTTCAAAGGAAACCGTATATCAGGGAAGTCTGCTCGGCATGTTTTTTTGTCCTGACACTGAGTCATATTGCACTGATTGGAAATTATGGGTTTTCTCTCTCCGGCAGACAGAAAGTGCGGACATGTGCGGACGCGGGAACTGCATGGGAAACGGTACAAAATACGGCGCCTATGGCTGCAAAACTTGCGATGGATCTGGAGGCAGAACGGACAGCACAGGAAAACAGTTTCTGCCGTTTTGAAATGGATGACTTTCTTATTGTCAATTCCGCTTCCCTGATTGGGGTAAACGGGCTGCAGTATTACTGGAGCCTGGAAAATGCAAAAATTTCCCAGTATCTGATGGATATGGCAGTCGGAAAATTTTTACAGTACAATTACAGGGATTTGGATCACCGGACTTTTCTGGATGCGCTGGCATCTGTAAAATATGACGTATTTTCGAATACCTCCGTGTATCCGTTTGGTTTTCTGGATGAGGGTGAAATGAAAGTCAGTTCCAAAAAGAAATACCGTATTTTCCGAAATCAGTATGCGCTACCGCTGGGATACACCTATGACGCCTATATTCCGGCCGATCTGTTTCGGAAAATGGATGCGCCGAGGCGTCAGGAAGCGCTGCTTGGAGGCGTTCTTCTGGAAGAACGGGGAGAACGGGAAGCGGCGGGGCGTCTTCGAAAAGCTGATCCGGTATATACCGGAACAAGTATGGCGTACACGGTGAAATGTAACGAAGGAGTCAGACAGGAATCGGAATATACGTTTTTTGCTGAGAAAAAAGATGCTGCTGTAGATATTACTTTTGACGGATTATCGGACTGCGAGACCTGTTTTTTTGCGCATGGGGCGGACTTTACGCTGGATAATAAAAATCTTGAGGAAGTTTATCTGAAATTTGACCTCGAAGGATCCCAGAATCGGTTACGCTATACGACGCCTGTTTTCCGCAATTATACCGGACAAAAAGATTATCTGGTGAATCTTGGCTTTCACAGCGATGCAAAGAAAAAAATGACAATTACCTTTCCGGAACCGGGCAGATATAATTTTGAAAAAATGGAAGTGATCTGCCAGCCGATGGAAAATTATATAGCCAGAATTGGGGAACTGCAAAAAGAAACTTTAAAAGAGACAGTCGGAACAAACTATATAAAGGGAGATATCGCTGTTTCGACAGATAAAGTACTCTGCCTGACAATTCCGTACAGCAGAGGATGGAGCGCTTATGTAGATGGAAAGAAAGTTTCGCTTTTTCAGACGAACGGTATGTTTATGGGATTGCTCTTAGAAAAGGGGGAGCATGCAGTGGAACTGTACTATCACACGCCCGGCCTTTTTACAGGTTTTATTGCAAGTCTGATCGGATTTTTGCTTTTTGCCGTTCTTTCGTTTTTGATACGCCGGCAAAGAGCGAATGAAAAAAGCATCTTGCCGTAACGGAAGTTCTATCGTATACTAAACGGGATGGAATATTTAAGTAACGTTTTACATTGCATTTACAGGATGAGCAGGAATGGAGGATCATTATGGAAAAGTTAACGTTAAAAGAGGAACTGGCAGGAAATTCTTACCCCGGGAGGGGCATTGTAATCGGAAAGTCAGCGGACGGAGGCTCTGCTGTCATTGCCTATTTTATTATGGGAAGAAGTGAAAACAGCAGGAACCGCATTTTTGTGGAGGACGGGCAGGGTATCCGTACACAGGCGTTTGAGCCGTCCAAAATGACCGATCCAAGTCTTGTCATTTATGCGCCGGTCCGTGTGCTCGGCAATAAAACGATTGTGACAAACGGCGATCAGACAGATACCATTTACGAATGTATGGACAGGCAGCAGACGTTTGAACAGTCCCTGCGCAGCAGAACATTTGAGCCGGACGCGCCAAATTATACGCCGCGTATTTCCGGGATCGTACATTTCAATGACGGCGGATTTAATTATGCGATGTCGATCTTAAAGAGTAATAACGGAAATCCGGATTCCTGCAGCCGTTTTACATTTGCTTATGAAAATCCTGTTGCCGGAGAAGCTCATTTTCTTCATACGTATATGGGAGACGGCAATCCTCTGCCGAGTTTTTCCGGAGAACCGAAGCTGGTATCTGTGGACGGCGATCTGAAATCATTTGCCGGTTATGTCTGGGAAAATCTCAATGAAGAAAATAAAGTGTCGCTTTTTGTGCGTTATATTGATCTGAACACAGGCAAATTTGAATCATGCATTATAAATAAAAATAAATAAATCAGAGATCGTTCCGTTCGGAACACAGGAGGAAATGCAAAGAGATGAGAGAATTGGAATTAAAATACGGCTGTAATCCGAATCAGAAACCGTCGAGGATCTACATGGAAAACCGGGAGCTGCCCATTAAGGTGTTATGTGGAAAACCGGGATATATTAATTTTCTGGACGCTTTAAACGGCTGGCAGTTAGTCAGCGAATTAAAGCGCGCAACAGGGCTTCCTGCTGCGACGTCGTTTAAACATGTTTCACCGGCCGGCGCAGCGGCAGGACTTCCGCTAAGCGTAACGGAGCGCAAAATATACTGGGTCGACGATATGGATGTGGAGTTTACGCCGCTTGCAAATGCCTATATCCGTGCAAGAGGCGCAGACCGTATGTCTTCTTTCGGGGATTTTATCGCATTGTCCGATGTTTGCGATAAAGAGACGGCGCTCGTGATCAAGCGGGAGGTTTCGGACGGCGTGATTGCACCCGGCTATACGGAAGAGGCGCTCGCTGTTCTTTCGTCAAAGAAGAACGGGAATTATAATGTGATTGAAATAGATGCTTCCTATGTGCCGGATCCGATTGAGCGCAAGGAGGTGTTTGGCATTACGTTTGAACAGGGGCGCAATGAACTTGTGATTGACGAACATTTCTTTGAAAACATTGTGACTGAAAAGAAAGAACTTTCCGACGAAGCAAAACGCGACCTTTCGATTGCAATGATTACGCTGAAATATACGCAGTCCAATTCCGTCTGTTATGTCAAAGACGGTCAGGCGATCGGCATCGGGGCCGGCCAGCAGTCAAGGATTCACTGCACCAGACTCGCCGGAAATAAAGCGGATAACTGGTGGCTGCGCCAGGCTCCGCAAGTGCTTTCGCTGCCGTTTAAAAAAGATATCCGGCGTGCGGACAGGGATAATGCGATTGACCTCTATATCGGAGAGGATTATTTGGATGTGTTAAGTGACGGCGCATGGGAAGCTGTTTTCACAGAGAAACCAAAAATATTTACAGCAGAAGAAAAGAAAGACTGGCTTGCAAAGAATACAGGGGTAGCGCTCGGGTCGGACGCGTTTTTCCCGTTTGGGGACAATATTGAGCGCGCGCACAGAAGCGGTGTAACCTGTGTAGCGCAGCCGGGAGGATCGATCCGTGACGATCATGTGATCGAGACATGTAATAAGTATGGTATCACAATGGCGTTTACCGGGATTCGTCTGTTTCATCATTAAACCGGCAAAAGAGAACGGCACGGCTGCCGTTCTCTTTTGTATGCCGGAAAAAGGAGAATTATGATCGAAATAAAAGGGAAATATAATACGGCGAAAATTTTCACCGATCTTGTGGATGAGGCTTCTGTCTCACAGGTGATGCTTCTGCTCAATCAGGAATTTACAGTGGGAAGCAAAATACGTATGATGCCGGATATCCATGCCGGTGCGGGCTGTACGATCGGAACCACGATGACAGTTACGGACAGGGCAGTCCCCAATCTGGTCGGCGTCGATATCGGCTGCGGGATGGAAACGATCCGGGTCAGGGAGCGTCATATTGAGCTACAGAAACTTGACAAATTAATTTATGAGAAAATTCCGTCCGGTTATTCGATACGGGAGAAAACGCACAGATATTTTGACGGGATTGATTTAAGCAGGCTTTACTGTTTGAAACATATCAATCCGGAACGCGCAGAAAAGAGTCTTGGAACACTGGGCGGCGGAAATCATTTTATTGAAGCGGACAAAGACGACGACGGAGCGATCTATCTTGTCGTCCATTCCGGAAGCCGTCATCTTGGCCTGGAGGTAGCGGAATATTATCAGGCAAAAGGATTTGAACTTTTAAATCAGTCGTCAAAAATTCCACGTCCTCTTGCATATGTAACCGGAGAATTGTTTGATCAGTATATTCATGATATGAAAATTGTTCAGCAATTTGCCGAATTAAACAGAAAAGCGATTATGGATGAGATGATCAGGGGAATGAAACTGCATGTGATCGAGCAATTTACGACAATCCATAATTATATTGATATGGATGCAATGATTTTAAGGAAAGGGGCTGTTTCTGCCCAAAAAGGAGAAAAGCTCTTAATCCCGATCAATATGCGCGACGGTTCCCTGTTGTGTACCGGTCTTGGAAACGAGGACTGGAATTATTCCGCTCCGCATGGCGCAGGGCGTCTGATGAGCCGTTCAGCGGCGAAAGAGTCGTTTACCGTTTCGGAATTTAAAAAGCAGATGAAAGGCATCTATACAACCTCAGTGAATCAGAATACACTGGATGAATGCCCGATGGCATACAAAGGAATGGATGATATTGTGGGTAATATCGGGGACACGGTTCAGATTGATAAGGTAATCAGGCCGATTTATAATTTTAAAGCGGGAAATGAATAAGCAGAAAATAAAACAGGCTGTATATGCGCACAGGCAGGATCATGCCCATAAAATGGGCATGATCCACGCATATTTTTATGGCAGTCTGTGACATGACGGCCGGGCTGTTTGCCCCGGAATATTGCGGGTACAGTTTATTCGTACAGCTGTCTGTGGAAACCTGCGAAATAATAAACAATGGCGGCCACTGCCAAAATCATATGAAGATAGCAGCCGATACCAATTTTTGTATCCGATAAGACGGAATTAAATTCTCCCAGCACTTTTTTTATATTAAAGAATGTTACGAACGATGCGATCAGGTAGGCGGCAGATTCTGCGATCACCAGTATCCGATACAAGCCGGTATTTAAGGAGTAAGCGTTTGCCCCAATAATTCCGGTTAAGAGAACGGCTATATTTGTTATGATCATGATGATTACCATATAGCCGGAGGTTGCGACGCTTCCGTTTAAACATTTTAATAATCCGTATCCGGAATAGGTGGAATCAGACGACAGGTAGCTGTAGCCGACACTGACCGTAAGATAGTTGAATGCAAGAAATACAAATGACAGCAGGGCAAATATACACCATATGTAGCAGTTTGGCTTTAGATAATTGACGACATGCGTCTCAACGGTTTCATCCGCTTCCTCCACAACGGGTTTTGGTTTTGGCGCGACATAGCCGCGCGCTAAAAACGCCCCGCATTCCGGACAGTTTAAACTTCCGTCCGGAATAGGCTCGCCACATTTTTCACAAAGCATAGTTTTGTTCCTCCTTGTTCTTTCTGTTTTTCGATTAGGTAACTGGATGCAGGAATGAAAGAATTGCATCTGTCTTATTATAACATAAAATATCTGCGATACAATAGATATTCGTGAAGATGCAAGAAAAAACTTGCATTTGAAAAAAAATATGGTATACTGTTCCTATGGGGCATTAGCGCAGTTGGGAGCGCGCAACATTCGCATTGTTGAGGCCACGGGTTCGAATCCCGTATGCTCCATTGTTGCAAAAACAGGCAAAACAGCGGGAATCTTTGATATGAGCAGGAGTTCCGCTGTTTTTTGATGTCCGGATATTAATTGAGATTGTATTATATTAACTCAATTGATATGTTTTTTTGTCATAAAATTTGTCATGGAACGTTATGAAAAAGGATGCTTTGCAATTGTTTTGAAGCATCTCTTTTTGCGTTCTCTTCCTTTTCGATCATAGAGTGCCGATACACTGCTTTCATGACATGATCCGTCTCCCAGCCGCCCATTTTGAGTATATCGGCTTCCGGGACATTCATGGCGCTCATTTTTGATGCGAAGTAATGGCGCAGCTTATGGATGGAAAACTGGGGAATAGATAATTTTTTTTGTGCAGACAGAAGAAATTCCGTGATTTTTCCAGGATATCCTTTATATACGTAACCTTGCTCCCTTATCCTGTCTGCAATTTCTGCAGGAATTACAAGTTCCCTTGTTCCGGCAGTGGTTTTTGTTGTTTTTATTACCCATTCCATTTTTTCGTTCTGTACCATCGCTTTGTTGATATGGACAATATCTCCGTCTATGTCATCCGGCATCAGGGCGCATATTTCAGAGCGCCTCATACCATAACAGGCAAGTATAACGGGAATCTCAAACGGAGTGTCTTTTGAATAGGCCAGTATCTTTTTTATGTCTTCGTCAGAGGGGATATAAGGCTCATTTTTGACTTTCTGTGGAAGAGTAGTGGTGAGTTTCAGGTTTGGACGAAACGCGCCCAGAACGGCAGAAATAAAGCCATGGTGGTTGCGCACAGTCTTGGGACTGTGTTCTTTGGCCATGCGGTTGATTTCCGTCTGTACGTCAAATGCGGTAATGTCATTGATATTTTCGGACAGGAATTTTTCCGGAAGCTGTTTTATTATCCCCGTGTACCCTCGGATTGTGCTGGGGGAGAGAACATTTTTCTTTGCTGCGATGTATTCGTCTGCAGCGTCCCGAAATGTCATGCTGGTATGTCTTTCCTGTACTTTGTCGAGTTCTGCGGCCATAGCCTGCATTGCGTCTTTCTGTGTGGGTTTCCGGTCGAATATGACAGTATATGTCTTTCCTTTGTACATTTTTCGGATGCGGTAGGAACCGGATGGAAGTTTTTCAATCTTCATAGCATGATCCTCCTTAAAAAATGGTATAAAAATAACAGCCAGCGATTTTCGCTTGCATGGCTGCCCTAAAGATGATACAATATAAATCGAAAGAAATATTTGTGGTATCATCCTTAGATATTTTTAAAGACCGTTCAGTGGTGGCACACTGAACGGTTTTTGCTATAGGAAAATGATAACGATATCAGAAGTTATAGTATTTACTATGTAACAGGCCTGATATCTGTTCTGGGGCCATATGTAATCTTGACCGTATAAGGATCCGGCATTTCATAGATGCCCCATTTTGTATGCAGATATTCTTTGTCCGGATCGAGAACAGGGGCAGCCGGCTTTACAGAGTGCTTATCTGTCTGGCGGGGCAAAGGCTGCGGGTTGGGGTGCATCCTCCTTTGCGGTTTTGCATCCGGCATGCCCGAACCGGTTCGCATCTGTTCGCTGATACGGTATTGTTCAGCGTCCGGAATATCAATAAATTCAACTGTCTTATCAAAGTTTTTCTTTATGACAGATTTGATCTCATCCAGCGATACATGGAAAAATTCCCGGCGTTGGTTGACCATATTTAATTTTCTGTCTTCAAAAGCGTGGTGCAGGGCGGTTTCCAGAGCAGGCGCATCATCAGAGAAGATCATGGCGTGGACATCAAAGTTAAACGGAACAGATGCGCTGCCGAGTTCGTCGATTCGTTCCTGCGGATCCAACCGCCGTGTCATTCCGATTTTGAATATGTTTTCTCCGAAAGATCCAATGTTGGAAATGATGTATACATAGCCGGCACGCTGGTTGGCCTCACGGTAGTCAATATCCTGTAAGGATATTTCGATATTCCCCAGTTCTTTTTCCAGCTCGGCACGTCTGGCAAGGAGTGCGGCCTGTTCTTCGCCTGACGCTGTTTCCAGTTGTTTTAAGACAGTCAGCAATGCTTTCTGGTAATGGGTTTGTTCTTTTTCAATTTTACGGCGCTGTTCTTCAATTTCTTTCTGTAATTTTGCCGCTTCCCGCATTTGTGCGCGCGCTTCTTTGGCTTCCTCTTTTTCCTGCTGTTTTTTCAGTTGGTACTCTAACGCAAGGTAGGCTTCCTGAATTTTAAGGTTCAGATAGCTTGTAGTGATGGAAATTCCCATAATGGTGCCCAGCTTGGAAATTGCACTTGCAGATGCATTGATCTTTTTGACAGACGCATCAATATTGTTGTATTTGATTTTTCCGATCGTTTCATCACATTCGCTGTTGAATGCACGCAGCAGAAGCTTTTGCATGTCGCTTACCATTTTCCTGCCCTGCGAGGCGCTGTTGTTTACCGTCCAGTTTGCGTTGCCGGAAACGGCGGTATGGTTTTTGATACATGCTTTCTGCTGGTTCCGGATCTGGGTCAGCTTTTCTTTATATTCGGCTGCGTTTATAAAACTATATCTTGGGGAATAGAGGCCAAACTCCTGAACGAGGATGGCGTCGTCGAATGTGATCAGCTGCTGCTTTTTGGAATTTATTTCGGAATTGAGCCTGGACAGTTCCTGCTGCTGTTTTGATTCTGTTTTTTGATATGCGGCTTCCAGATCACGGATCCGGGACTCACAGGCTGATTTTGTTGTTTCCAGTTCCCTGATATAATCCTGTAGTTTTGCCGCATCCCTCATTTCGGGGGAGAGCAGTTCTTGCAGACTGTCGTATCTCACCTGCAGTGCTTCCAGTTCGCTTTTATATTGTTGTCCTTTAAATGTATCAAAAAATCCCATTGGTGTTATCCTTTTTATATGTATTTATTCAGATTTTCTTTCCTTTAATTTATTACAAGATGAAACTGTATTCCTTTCGTGTATTTGAAAGGAGTTATTTTCCCAGAGTTAATAATAAAGTATAATATGGTTTATTGCAAAGTACCTTGTTCTAATTGAAACAGATCATTTCCGTTCCATAAAATAATTCCAAGAGCATTTGCCAATTCGATGGCAGAGTCAGTGAATTCATTATTTGTAAGAACCACACCTATCTGACATTTATAAAAGTCTTTTCCAGAGTATGCCTGTTGTACAGCAGAATTTCCAACATGGCTTGAATATAATTTACATTGGATTCCGTATTTTACATTATTTTTGTATGCGATAATATCAATTCCCTGATCGCCGCTGTCTTTTGTAACACTTACAGATGAAAATTGATTTTTTGACAAAAGGTGGGCACAATACTTTTCAAATTCATAGCCGGTCATATTTTTGAATGATTTTTTAGGTTTCCTGATATAATATATATCTTGTGAATCTACATTTTTTCCATAACGCAGATTGTTTTTGACTGTTTCATGAGTCTCATTTAATAAGAAAGAAATTTTTTTCATTAATTTTACATTTTTAAAAATCTGGGCAGATGCCTTGTATCCGCGTAGGGAACTGTTTATAAATATTTCCTTTTGTTCCAACTGTAACGAGCTTATATCTATAGGAAAAAACTGGTTTAGGTTTATTGAGTCTGTTTGAAAATTCTGTATACAAAGTTGTGATAATACTTTTGTAAATAATTCAGGTTCGTTTTTTATATATCGGTTATTATAAAAGTCAAAATATCTATGGTTTTTAATTATTTCTGACACAGTTAGCGGCATATCAAATTGATATTTTAACAGCAACAGATAATCCAAAGGTATAGTCGAATCATCATGGTTAGAAGATTCGATAAATTTTAATGCTAAATCATCCCGTTTTTTCGTTTTACAGATCAGGAATAGAGTGTTTGATGTGTACAAATGAAAAGAACTGTTGATATAGCAGGAATGGAGTTTTAAGGTTATACGAAAAGCTTTATCCAAATTTCCTAAAAGCATATGTCTTTCCAGGCCGTAATAGAATAAAAAGACATATCCAATATTATTTTCAGGAGAGAATGGATCAGAGAGGAATTTCCAATACATCCATCTTTGTTCTGGTGAAAGATCTGAATAAGAGGGATAATAAGGCGGACTTTCAACCAGTGCATCTGGCGCAGGTCTGGATACAGGTAATGCTTCGTAAATGGTGCTGGGTTCATCACATGAGTGCGAAGTGGAAATTATTACAAAGGTGTTGCCCTGTGGTTCCTCCTTTTGCAGTGGAGTATAGTTTTTGTGTATTCCGTCTCCGAACCATAGCAGATCAGATATTTCAGGATGAGGTTTAAAATTTTGTTCATTTATTGATACTGTATAAAATGATGGAGTAGTTACTAATATTTTGGCCGTGTTTGTTGTATTGATGCAGGCTGTGCCAGAAGTTGCCTCAGAAGCAATCATTTCATTTTTTATGTTCTGATATATAGTTTCCAAAAAAGTAATGTTTTCTTTTTCAAGTTTTTCATGGCGTTTCAACTGGCTGTACAAAGATTCAAGCTTAATCATTTTTCTGTTTGTTGTTGGTAATTGGTTAATATCATATCTAATATTTCTTTCAATGGCTTTGTTTATGATATTTACTTTATTCTTATATATAACAGAAAGGGTGTTTTCAGACAGAGATTCTTGTAAAGGAAAGCCTGCAATTTTGAGTTCATCGTATGTGTATACCGTCATCATTTCTAATAAACTGCATACCATATCATAACGGTGTAGTACAATATCCAAATCCTTAGATGTATTTATCAGTTCAATACTTTTGAATAGTATATCTATTTTCGATTGTAATGCTTTCTTTCCGTCGGCGGTAAGCAGATCATATTTCAAATAGTGACCAGTGTCGGAAATGTTATCAGTTTTGGAAGTAAAAAATGTATCTCTAAGCCGTTGAAATGCTTTTTCAAAATTCATTGTATCCCCCATTATATTAGTATTTTTACTTTTTGATTTCATCTGACAGATATTATTAAATCATTATTGAAGTTGTTATTGTATTAAAGAAAGCATAAATATATATTGAAACATGTCATTTCTTTAAAATATCAAACTGCTCATTTATAGACAATATTCTAAGAACCATTGCTTTTGACAGATCATCAGCATGACGGTATTCATGTATGATCTGTTCTTCGAGTGGCTCCATGAAAGATCTGCCGCTGTCATCCCAACCCATCAGATATTCAGGGGAACATCTTAGAATTTTTGCCAGTGGCTCAATAACAGTAGCAGGTATATTTTTAATGTTTTGTTTTTCATATCTGTATATTGTCGCACGGGACAGACCGATTGATTTGGCAATATCGTCTACCGACAGTCCGCATTTTTTTCTTAGATGTTTCACTCGTTCGCATACTTCCATAAAATCACCACCCTTGTAATTAATACTAACATAATAGTATAAAAAATGCAATTAAAATTGTCGAAAAATATCATTTTTAAGAAAAAACATATTTTCGGTTATTTTCTGCATATCTGCACTGCTTCCTTGTTATGATAAAAGCATGGCGAAAATACTAATAAAGGATATCATGTGCAAGAAAAATATAAAGCCCAACAGATTACTGCCATTCTTATCATTTTCGAGGAGCACCATGTATAATATTTTTAATGGGGCAAAATCGCCAACGTTGAACGAACTGGAAGAGTTTGCTCAAATATTACAGGTGCCTTTAGAAGATTTGTACGATTCAGAGTACAGCAGGGGAAAATAAAAAGTGTCCAGAAATCTGGACGGTTTATCTATTGAAATCTACGGGCGTAAGAGTATAATAAACATATAAAAAGTTTACGGCAGAAAACTACAATTACGGTAGTAGATAATGAGGGAGGATACATATGGAGATAGGAGCTGAAAGAGGTTGCAATGAACATGTGGTTGCTTATAGGGAAGAAATTATTGAAATGGTAAAGGATATCGAGAATAAAGAATTTATAGAATTTTTTTATCAAATGTTGTTATCATTCAAAGAGAAATGGGGCATTTAGTGCCCCTCTTTCTCATACCAATAGGTTGTGTTATCATATATAGTCTGTCTGTGCTCAATGTTCAAACTCATCAATTTTTTAATATGCTCTAACAAATCACTGTCAGACAGTATGTCTGGTATCAAATGCGAATTTTCTTTATTCAAATTTTTATCCCAGCCCATCAAGTACGAAGGGGAACATCCCAATGCGTCTGCAAGTTTTGATATTTTATCACGCCGCATATTGGCTATTATGCCATTTTCCCACTTACGGACTGTGCTTTTCCCAACACCAACCTTATTGCCTAGTTCTTCTAGGGTCATGCCTTTTTCTTCTCTCATTTTCTTAATCTTCTGACCCATTTCCATTTGTTTGTTACCTCCTTTCTGTGCTTACTATATCATATTTGTGTCTTTTACGCAACACAAATATGATGTTTTGAAAGAAAAAGTGTCGTAAAAGACAAAAATAAGTTGACATGTCATTAAGAGTATGATATTGTATAAGTGTCTTAAATGACACATGAAGAAGGGCAATAAATGGATAGATACAAGTTAGAATACGAAATGAAGTCTAGGGGAGTTACTATAGAAAAAATGTGTAATGACCTTAAAATTAGCCGCTCTGCTTTCTATCGTAAGTGCAGAGGGCTATCAGAATTTACACAAGGCGAAATACAAAGGATTGTTGATTATCTTGGACTTGATACTCCTATGGGTATTTTTTTTACCGATAAAGTGTCTTAGATGACACAAAGAGAATAAGCAAATATTTGTTCTTGGATTTATGCAGGGGTTTTGTCTAATCAGACAGCGGGAAGCGAGGAGGTGAGAGATACGTCAAAGAAGACAGAGCGTGAGCAGACGACGATCCGCCTGCCTGTTGAGTTGAAAGAGAAGATTCAGCAGGAGGCGGATCGGAGGGGATTTACAATACATGATTTGATTGTATTCATTCTGTGGGAAGATTTGCAACGTGTTGTTCCAGAATGAACTCAATTTCTTTAGCAGTAGAACGTTTGTGCTTTTCGGCTTCTTCTTTTATTTGCTCTAATAATTTTGAATCAATACGCATTGTGAAACGCGTTTGATCGTCACGTGTGTATGGATCATTTTTTTTCATAGCAGTCCTCCTTTAATGTCATTATGACACCATATCAAAAAAAAGTAAAGACACCGTATTGACACCAAAAGTGAGACGTGCTATCATGAATAAGAAAGGTGGTGTCAATAATATGACAAATAACGCAGAACGTTTTACATTACGTATTACTAAAGAGTTAAAATGTCAGCTTGAAGCAAGGAGAAAGCAGATAGGTGTATCATTAAATGCTTTAGTTATTCAGATTTTATGGGACTGGGTAAAGAAAAATGAGCTGGCAGGAAAAAGCAAAGGCGACGGTGCAGGAAGTTAGGAGGTGAGCAAAGTGAAAGAATCTTTAGAACAAATGGAAAAAATGTTACTGGTATCCCAAAAGAGGGCAGGCATTGACCCTGAAAAAGTTCAAAAGGTTGCCCAATGTTATCTGCAAATAGCAAAAGACAACCAGTTGAACTATAACGAATTATTACAGGTGTTTGCCGATATTAAGGAGTCTGTGCTTCAGTCTTTGAATAAAGTGTCGATTTCGGCTTTACCGGATATTACTTCGGAGCTGGCAAAACAGTAGTCTGCTATGAAATTGGTAAATTGTGTTTGCATAGATTCTCTGTCATCTTTTGTGTTATCTCGGGAGTTCATTTTACATGACGCGAAAGCTATCCCGATATCATGTGCGCGTTGTTCTAATGTCATAATGCTTTTCCTTTCTTCTGTACTCGGTGCGGCAACACCTGTACTTAAATTATAGGGGACGAAAGACAGAAATTCAACTGAAGAAAGTTCGGTATAGCAGAAAACAAGGGGGTGAGAAAGATTGGACAATGTGGACAAGACAATAAATGCGCTTTGCGAATGGATTCAGAAAGAACTGAAATCAGATTCCTGTACGGAAAGAAGCGTTTTGGTGGAAATGGTGAATGCTCTGGCGAATCTGGTTGCGTCCAGATATCAGCCAGAGCGAGATGATTAGGAATTGTCAGCCTTGTTAAGCTCGACAAGCTTGTTGTAAATTTCCTGCATGAATCCGGTTACAATTTTACCACCTTCTTTGTTTGGGCTGACATTTGTATGCTCCATTTTTGCTACAGTTATTTCAACAGTTTTTTCGATTAAGACATCATTGCTTAACATTATGATTCACTCCTTTCATATGTACTCGGCTCTGGCGGAAGCCTGTAAGTACAGTATAAAAGGAATCGAGAAAGATATCAATAAATGAATGTCATATATTTGAGATGTGGGGAGGAGGTGGCGGGCATGCCAAGAGTAGCGCTAAGCCCTGAACAGAAAAAAATATACAAAGTGAAAGATCTGGCCGGCTGGATCGACGGCCGGATGCGCAGTCTTAAACTAAGTCAAAAAGATGTGGCAGAGTCACTGGGGATTACCCAATCTGCTCTTTCAACAAGGCTTAATCCGAATACTTATAAGAACAATAAAAGGGCGGATCCGTTTAAATATGGTGAACTGCTGATTCTGTTCCGGCTTCTGCAAGCAACACCGGAAGAGAAAGATCGGCTTTTGACATTATAACGGATGGGAAAGAAAGGGGGCATAACAACCATGAGCGCTGCAGACGTGGGCCTTGCAGCCAGATGCGAACAGCTCCACAGGCAGGCTTTTGAAAACTGGCAGGACGGGAAAGCCATACGGATCCGCAAAGACGAAGACGGCGGTCTGTGCATCACCTATGAAAGTGGCCGGCATTGGCATTACAGGCGGGAGGCGGACGGTACCGTTACATGGTGGTAATTACAAAAAAAGGCAGGTGACAGGGATGGCCATGTACTGGACATGCAGGTACGGCGCGAACCACGACCCCGGGGAGCGGTGCGACTGCGGGAGCGAAAACCGGCAGGAAAAAAAGAAAAATGCCGGCATCCGGATCTCGGTTTCCGTCGGGGCGGAAGGGCAGCTGGAGTTTGCATTTGGAAAGGAAGAGGCATATGAAAAGACAGTTGTATAGGGTCCTGTACATAGGTGCAGTGGCGGGCAGCATGGCCTGCCTGTCAAATGCACATGCATACGGGGATGCAGCAAAAGCAGGAGGGGGCGAAAGGATCCTTTCCTGCACCAGTATGGCGGCAGATACAGTGTCCCGCATGCAGGCGGATACGACAGAAAGAAAAGCAGGGTTTTTCGGACAGGACGGGACGCCAGTGCCAAAAGATTCATATGGATGGAACGGCACACTGGAAGAACAGCGCCTGCTCATGAAACTGGCAATGGCCGAGGCGGAGGGGGAGTCGGTGCAGTGCAAGGAAATGGTAATCCGGACCGTGTTAAACAGGGTGGAAAGCCCAAACTTCCCGGATACGGTAAAAGAAGTCATTTACCAGTGTGATGCCGGAAGCGGCGTTTATCAATTTTCCTGTATCGGAGACGGCCGGTTTGAACAGTCGGAACCGGATGGATCCTGCCGGCAGGCGCTCCATATGGCGGTAACGGACAGGAAAACCAATGACGGCGGCGTGCTGTACTTTGAAACCTGCGGGGCAGAAGACAACTGGCACAGCAGGAACCTTGCGTTTTTATTCCAGTGCGGCCCGATGCGGTTTTATACAGAATAGCCATGGGGAGAGGAGGGAGAGGATGCAGAACCGGAAAGCGGCAGAATGCTGCCATATGGAAAAAGAGCGCCTTTTTTACAGGAAAAGACGCCCAAACAGCAACCGTATTGTAGCATGGCCGGAGAAAAAAAACAAGCAGTGAACTGAAAAAATACAATATGGAGGTTAAAATTTTATGAATGAACTGTCAGTTTCGAAACAATATCCGGCAGAAAAATATAACCTGCTTGGAAATACGGATGTAATGGCCAATGTGCCGGAGATCAAGTCGCCTGTCATTCAGGTGATTAAACTGGACCCGGACCCGTCCAGGGGGGACGTCTATATCCAGCAGGAAGCAAAAACCGCATGGACAGATAAAAAGGGGAAAGCCCATCCTGCCACGCCTGATTATTACGCAATTACCAAAAACGGTTTAAAAAAGCTTGCAGACGGGGCAGGGATTAAAATGATTGCAAGCGAACACGTGATACCGACAACATGCCAGAAATGCGTTGCAATCAACCAGCACAGCGGCAAAGTCGTGCAGTGCGGCAACTGTCAGAATAAGGATGTCGCCTACCGTGTCACGGTATCCGTCCCGCAGCTCACCGGGGATGTCCTGACAGTAGAAGACACGCATGAAACGATTGTGGACAATGTAACGCCGGGGATGACAGACAGGCAGCGTGCGGAATTTATGAAGCACCTCCCGCAGATCTGCGAGGCGAAAGCATTAAACGGCGCAATCCGCACAGCGCTGCACATAAAAGGGGTATATACGCTGGAGGAACTGCAGAAGCCGTTTGTAGTGGCATACCTTGTACCGAATTTAAACCACAAAGATGTAAAACAGGCGGCGATCAACAGTATGTTCCTTTCCGCGCAGAATCTGTTTGGAAATACGCCGAGTATTCAGCAGATCGAGAGCAGGGTGCCGGAGCTGGCGGCAGCGGAAGCGTCCGACGGGGAAAACTTTGACCAGTATGTAGACGGCAGTTATATAGAAGAAAGCTGCCATGCAGAAGAAGCAGCAAAGGCCGCTCCCGATGATCCGGGAGAACCCCGGATGCAGGGCGGAGTGATACGGCATGGCGATTTTTACTGTGACAAATGCGGGGAACCGATTGAGGAAAAAGTATGGGACTATTCCGTGCAGCATTTTGACCGGCCGCTCTGTTATAAATGCCAGAAGATTATAAAATCCTCGCAAAGGAAAGGGTGAACTGTTGTAAAGGGAAAAGGAAAAGCGCTGGAGACTATATTTGGAAATATGCAAAGGAGGGTGATATTTTATGAAGGTGCTCCATACTGGGGACTGGCATCTTGGGACATTCCGGAGTCCGGTCAAAGACGGGGTAAACCTGCGCACAGAGGATACGAAACGCTGCCTGGATGAACTGGTAAGGGTGGCAGAGGAGGAACAGCCGGACTACTCGCTTATTTCCGGTGATGTGTTCCACACTGGCCGGCTCTGGTCCGACAGGTGTTGTGAGGAAATTATCACGGCTGTTCATTATATCAGGGAGCTGGCAGCGGCATCAGGGCAGGTAATTGTCATGCGCGGCACGCCGAACCACGACGGGGAGGGGCAGTTCCGTGTCCTCTCCGAAATGTTTGCAGACTGCCGGAACGTGCATGTTGTGGTTACGCCGCAGGTGGTTTCCTTTGATGATGTGGATATTGCAGTGCTGCCGGGGTTTGACAGGGGAACTTACAGGGCGAAGTTCCCGGGGCTTTCCAGCGATGAAGAAA
>CAMUHN010000061.1 GCA_947088675.1 uncultured Roseburia sp. | reverse complement strand
ATAGGCGTGGCAGGAGAAAATCTATGCTCCTGCCGATACATATCTATTTTTATCCCTATCTGGTTTAACCCATAGTATATTTAACAATATTTTTCAAATTATATACTATTTTCTATCCATGTAAAAACAATATTTTCAAAAAATATTTCTCTTTAATGATAAATTTATTCAAAAATGAGTTTAAATCTGCCTATTTCAGCCTAAAAGAGATTTGAAATTATAATAAATACGGTGCCAAGAGAATTAAAAAACATGTTTCACATACACAGCTTTAGATCCTCTTTTTGTTCATTGTTTTACAAAATATTATTGCCACCACCGTACTCACCGCCGTCGCCGCAATTGCCGGCCCCACGATCGCCGTCGGATTCACACTCCCGTATTGGCTGCGATAGGCAATCACATTCACCGGAATCAACTGCAGAGACGATATATTGATAATCAGAAATGTACACATTTCATTGCTTGCAGCCCTGCCGTTCATTTCACCATTCACCGTCGGCCGGTTATTCCTGCTTCTCCCTGTCCTACCCTGACCCTTTCTTACTTCGACAGATTCAGATTTTCTCAAAGACGCATAACCCTCTGTCCCTCTCTCCTCTTCCAGTTTTGAAAGTTCTTCCATTGCTTTAAGCCCCGCCGGCGTCGCCGCCCACCCGAGTCCGAATATATTGGCAATCATGTTCGTCGCTATATATTGATTTGCTGCGTGGTTTTTGGGCAAATTTGGAAACATAAATCTTAAAAACGGTTTCAGTTTTGCTGAAAGCCCCGCAATCATCCCGGATTTTTCGGCTATCCGCATCAGACCGGTCCAAAAAGACATCACCCCGGCCATCGTGAGGCACAGCGTCACAGCCTCTTTTGCAGAATCAAGCGCGCCGTTTGCCACGTCCGGCAGCGTACCGTGAAACCCCGCGTAAACAATCCCGACAAGTATCATAAATGCCCATATATAATTCATTCTCTGCTCCAAAAATCTCTTTGTTCATTTATATTCAAAACCTGCTGCATAAATACGGTTATTTTCACATAGGCTTTATGGAATTTGAAGAATAGATAAGGAGAACATATTGCACTTTTCTTCCCTGAAAAAATCAATCGCGGTGCTGCTCCCCGTATGTTTCCTGACTGCCTGCGCTTATCCGGGGAGCAGTCAGGACTTCGATGCCTTTACCGATGAATTATTCATAAGCGATGTATCGCAAAACGCTATCAATCTTCATTTTACATTGAACAATCCAGAAAATTACGGCATTAAAGATGCGCCGGTGACGCTCGGAGAGATTTCCCGTGAGGCCGTGTTGCAGAGCGCTGCAGAAACCGAAAATACACTCTCCGCCCTGAAAAAATATAAGGGCAGCAAACTTTCAAAGGAACAGCAGCTGACATACGACGTGCTGTCTGATTATCTTCAGTCATCGTTAGAACTTTCTTCTTATACACTGTATGAAGAAATTTTAAAACCGTCGACCGGAATCCAGGCACAGCTTCCCATCCTGTATGAAGAATATCAGTTTCACACAAAACAGGATATTGAAAACTATCTTACACTGCTAGAACAGACAGACAGTTATTTTTCCCAGATTGCTAAATTCGAACAACAGCGTGCGAAAGCCGGCCTGTTTATGTCGGATTATGCCTGCAATACCATTATCTCCCAATGTAAGGATTTTATTACAGATACACAAAATCACTATTTAATTACGTCTTTTAATAATAAAATAGACAGTTTTCAAGGTCTGTCACAACAGGAACAGACAGACTACAAACAGAAAAATTTAACTCTTCTAAATGAACATGTATTTCCCGCATATTCCAAACTTGCCTCTGCTCTGCGTAAACTCTGCGGATTTGGAAAAAATGACAAAGGGCTTTGTTATTTTGAGGAGGGCCGAAATTATTATGAAGAACTTGTCTACTACAATACCGGATATTCCCATTCCATCGAAGAAATCTCAAACGATATTAAAACACAGAGAAGTCTTGATCTGCTGGAGGCTGCAAACTTGTGTTCGATTTATGACGGGCTGTGGGAAACCTGTCAGAATGCCGTACTGAATCCTTCCGATGCGATGAGTACACTTGGCACATTGAGAGATCGCATGGTGAAAGACTTCCCTGCCGCCCCAAAGACAAACTATTCCGTCAGTTACATCGACGCATGTATGGAAGAATATGTCGCTCCGGCATTTTACATCACTGCGCCAATTGACGACCCGGATCAAAATGCAATCTATATCAATGCTTCCACCGACACAACATCGCTGCGCTATTTTACAACACTTGCGCACGAAGGATTTCCCGGACATCTCTATCAGACCGTTATGTCTTATCAGGCGGGGCTTCCTGAACTTCGATTTTTGCTCAATTATCCGGGCTATGTGGAGGGATGGGCTACTTATGTAGAAATGATATCCTATGGCTATGCCGGATTAGATGCAAACGCGGCAAAATTGTTAGCATTGAACCAATCGGCAATTTTAAGCCTTTACGCCTCGACAGATATCGGAATTCACTATGAGGGGTGGGATTATCCGGAAACGAAATCCTTTTGGGAAAGCTATGGGATATCGAACGAAGATGCTCTCCGTGAAATTTATGAATTAATTGTTGAAGAACCGGCTCATTATCTGAAATACTATGTCGGTTATCTGGGATTTCTTCGCCTGAAACAAACGGCACAGGAAACGTTTGGCGACAATTACTGCGATACCGCATTTCACCAGGCAGTACTCTCGATCGGTCCGGCTCCGTTTTCCATTGTTGAAAAATACTTGCCAGATTATTATCCTGAAACGACATAATATTATGTCGTTTCAGTTAAAATCGACTGATATACATCACGTTTACTGATTCCTCTGTCTTTTGCAACAAGTTTCATTGACTCTTTATGGCCTACGCCCTTTTGTTCGTAAAAAGCCATATGCTCCCTGATCGACATTTTTTGCCAGATTTCCTGTTCTTCTTTTTTTAATTCATCAAATGACTTTCCTTCGATAACAAGGACATATTCGCCGCGAGGTTCATTGTCCTTATAAAAAGAAAGGACATCTGATATTGTCGATAACTTTTTTTCTTCAAAGCGTTTGGTAAGCTCCCTGCACACACAGATACGACGGTTCCCAAGCGTTTCCCAAAGATCTTCCAGCGTCCTTATCAAATGGTGTGGCGCTTCATATAGTATGATCGTTCTTGTCTCGCGCTCCAAATCTTTCAGAATATCAAGTCTTTCTTTTTTATCCCGCGGCAAAAATGCTTCAAATGCAAAGCGTCTTGTCTGAAGTCCCGATATCGTAAGCGCCGTGATACATGCCGCCGGACCGGGCAGAGAGGTTACTTCCACTCCCTCTTCATAACAGATTCGAACCAGTTCTTCCCCCGGATCTGAAATGGACGGTGTCCCGGCGTCAGAAATCAAAGCAATATTTTGTCCTTGTTTTATTTTTTCGACAATTTGATATGACTTTTCAATCTTATTATACTCATGGTAACTTGTCATTGGAGTTTTTATCTCAAAGTGGTTTAACAACTTAATCGAATTTCTCGTGTCCTCCGCTGCAATCAGATCCACTTCCTTTAACGTTTTTAAAACACGGTATGTGATATCTTCAAGATTGCCGATCGGCGTTGCACAGAGATATAATTTTCCTGCCATATAAGAATCCTCCTGTTGAAAGAACCTGCTGTTATTTTAATCTTTTCGGGCAGGGAAAACAAGAAAAACTTTCCCAATAAGGGTCAGGACGCCGTCATATTATCCAAAACATCCCTTTTCTAATCTAATTGATTTCTTTTTCGCAGGTAAGCAGCGAACCATACGGGAAATATCATTCCTCCCGTCACCATTTTACCTGATAAATAATGATATGATCCTTATTCTACTATAACCTTAATCCTTGCCCTGATCCCGTCCTCTTTTGCATAAACATAAGCTTTACCTGACGACACTGCCTGTATTTTTCCGTTTTTTGCCACTGTCGCTATGCAGGTATTAGAACTGGAATACTCGGGTACATTTCCGGATGACACTTTTGCTGCTGCGAGATATGTTTCCCCCGGTTTCAAATGAATTTCTGTCTCCTCAAAACGCACTGTCGGCTGTTTTACTGTTACCTCACACGATTTACTTACACCGTCAACAGTAACGGTAATCACTGCTGTACCGTGTTTGACAGCCGTGACATTGCCGTCATTGTCGACAACTGCAATACTTCTTTTATTGCTCTTCCAGACAGGGACAGATTTTGAAGTCGATTTCAAAATCAGACGACATACTCCCTTTCGATAAAGGCTGACTGATTTTCTGTTTAAACTGACAGTCGGTCTTTTTACAGTAACTTTGCAGCATACCGAGGTTTTATCTGCAGAGACAGTGATCGTGGCTCTTCCCGGTTTTTTGGCGGTTATCGTACCGTCCTCTCCCACTGCTGCCACGCTTTTTTTATCTGACCGAAATACCGCCTTATGCCCGGTTGAAATTTTTGCTGTTAATCGCTTTTGTTCACCAACTTCAAGTGAAACCGATTTACAGTTTAACTGTATGGAAGTTTTTTTCACATATACTTTACAGCTTGCCTCTCCGTTTTTAATTTTTGCGGTAATTTTAGCTGTTCCGGCTTTTCTGGCAGTAATTTTTCCATAAGTATTGACGGATGCTATTTTTGAATCGCTGGATGAAAACGACGGTTTTTTCCCGGTTGACGTAACGGCGATCAGAAAAGATTCATCCCCGATTTTCATTGTTTTTGAGTAAGTATCCAGAACTACAAATCCAATGCCCGCCGCATTTACTTTAAGCGGTCTGAAACTGAAAAGAAACAGCATAGATACTATGCAGATGACAGCAAACGCTGCCCAATAGAATTTTGATTTTTTTGACATGAGATTCCTCCAAAGACAGATAGACGGCAGGAATCCCGATAACCCCGTATGGTTATATCAGTATAACATATAAAACTATATTTGTAAATATCAAATTTAACTCCCAGGCCGGCTTTGCTGAATTATCGTTACTATTCACGGAATGCGCAGTTTATGCGCATTCCTGACCCGTGAATAGTAACGGATTTTCCCTCGCTCATAAGGGCCCTGGAAAATTTTTCGGCGAGACATGAACTTTCCTATTAAGAACAAATTTTAACATATTCAGATCCGATCTAATGCCTGGGCGAGATCCGCGATTAAATCCTCTTTATCTTCAAGCCCGCAGGAAATTCGAACAAGCCCTGCCGGAATACCGGCTGCTGCCAGCTGTTCATCTGTCATCTGACGGTGTGTCGAAGTAGCCGGATTCAGACAGCAGGTCCTTGCGTCAGCCACATGGGTTTCTATCGCCGCAAGTTTCAGATGCTTCATAAATGTCTCGGCCGCCGAACGACCGCCTTTTAACCCAAATGATACGACGCCGCATCCCCCGTCTGGCAGATACTTTTTCGCAGTTTCATAGTATTGATCCGTGGGAAGTCCGGAATAATTTACAAATTCAACTTTCTCATGCCCCTGTAAAAATTCCGCGACTGCCTGGCCGTTTTCCACATGGCGCGGCATACGAACATGAAGGGATTCCAGTCCAAGGTTTAACAGATAAGCGTTCTGCGGCGACTGGATACAGCCAAGGTCACGCATCAGCTGCGCGGTACATTTTGTAATAAAAGCGCCCTCTTTTCCAAATCTCTGTGCATAAGTGATTCCATGGTAAGACTCGTCCGGCGTACAAAGACCCGGAAATTTATCGGCGTATGCCATCCAGTCAAATTTTCCCGCATCCACAATCGCACCGCCGACTGCCGCGCCATGGCCATCCATGTATTTTGTCGTGGAATGCGTCACAATGTCAGCGCCCCACTCGATCGGACGGCAATTAACCGGAGTCGGAAACGTATTGTCAATGATCAAAGGCGCCCCATGCGCATGCGCAGCTTTCGCAAATTTTTCAATATCGAGCACAGTCAAAGCCGGATTTGCGATTGTCTCGCCAAATACAGCTCTGGTATTCTCACGGAACGCATCATTCAGTTCATCCTCGCTGCAATCCGGAGATACAAAAGTTACATCTATGCCCATTTTTGCCATTGTAACTGAAATCAGATTGAATGTTCCTCCGTAAATAGAGGAAGAAGAAACAATATGGCTGCCGCACTCACAGATATTAAACAGAGCGAAAAAATTAGCCGCCTGTCCGGAAGAAGTCAGCATTCCGGCCGTACCTCCCTCTAACGCCGCTATTTTTGCCGCAACATAATCGTTTGTCGGGTTCTGCAGCCTCGTGTAAAAATAGCCGGACTCCTCAAGGTCAAATAATTTTCCCATCGCCTCGCTTGTCTCATAACGAAATGTTGTCGACTGGATAATCGGAATCTGCCTTGGCTCGCCGTTCTTCGGCGTATAACCGGCCTGCACACATTTTGTATTGATTTTGTAATCACTCATTTTATTGGAACCTCCCTGATAAACCTGATACTGTATTTTATTCTCTTTTCTGACACCCTGATTTTTCATGCAGCCTCATTTTGCATATTTGGGATTGAAAAGCGGTTTTCCGTCACGATCAACTAAAACGGTAATCCCCTGCTCTACATGATTATAAATGATATTCTTTCCGCATACAATGTGTATTTATAAACTTTCTCAAAAAATCATCCCGGCCTGCTTTCGCGTATCAGATATTTCACAGGTACCTCCCTGGTAAGCCATACGCCGTTTTCGGAAAGATAAAACTCATATCCGTCCAGAAACATCTGCCCGCTTCTGACCCGATACAGCGCCGGTTTTCCATGGCGCGCGCCAACTGTAACTGCGGTGTTTTTGTCTTTTGACAAATGCACATACAGTCTGCTCTTTGCCATCAATCCCTGTTTCTCAATCGAAGAAACATATTTCTCTCCCGTTCCATGCCACAGCTCTTTTGGTGGCTGTACTGCTTCAAATTCCAGATCGACCGATATGGAGTGCCCCTGATTCGCACGAATCAGCGTTCGATCCTCATTGAACGAATATCTCTGTTTGTTGTCTGTTCGTACAATTTCCTCCAGAATCTGCCTGTTAAACGTATATTTCTTTGCAACTTTCGCAATCAGATCTTCCACATCCGCCCAGCCGTGTTCATCCAGGGAGATGTCAATTATATCCGGCTTATGGCGTAAAATCAGACTGAGAAACCTGCTGATATCCTGATTATTCAATAATTACACCTCTCTGCTCTGCTTGTATCAGCAATTTGCGCCTTTCCTCTATTCCTGCACAAATTCTTTTTGATGTCTCATAAAAAAATCATAAATATATCTGACATTTTCAAGTTCTGTCCATTTTGCCACATCAAAATCTCTGGAATCAATATTGTAAATTTTTGCATGGAGCGTTGCGAGCATAAATGGAGAATGTGTAGCGATAACAAACTGACAACCCAAAAATCTTGCCATCTTATTAAGCCATTCTGCCAGCCTGGTCTGATTTTCAGGTGAAAGGGAGACTTCCGGTTCATCTAAAAGATAAAGCGCATCCGTCTCGATCAAATCGTCCAGCATCTGCAGCGTCGTCTCGCCGTTTGAATACTTTTCCTGTGCAAATTTCATATATTCCATCTGCTGTTTCATCTGAAATGAATTTTTTAACTGTTCCCGCTGCTCTTTTGGCATACCTCTGCGAATATGCTCATAGACATATCCGTCAGCCAAAATCTGCTCCTGCTGTATCTTTTTAATTTCATACAAAATATCTTCACTCTTAATATATCTGCTGTCTGCCGGAACCTTTTTTACTGACTTTCCTGTTTCATCTTCCCCCAGCGTAAAATCGCACTCATTGATAAACTGCGGAAAATATCCTGCAAACTTGTTATTTGTGGCATATTCCTGCCCTTTTAACTGCAGTTTATTGGCTATTATGTTTAACATCGTAGATTTACCAGATGCATTGCCTCCGTAAAGTACAGTAATCGGAGCAAAGACCAGAATTTTCTCCGTTCTGTTCAAAAACACATTATACGGATAGATATGCGGACTGCGCACTGATTTCCGAGAAAACAGAAAACTGCTCAGATATATCATCAAAACCCCCCGCCTGCTGTTTTCTCCATTCTCTCATACACCAGTTTTACATCATTTTCCAGTTCATAAATTCCATGCCCCACTGTCTTATAACCTCTGCGTTCATAGAAAAATACGGCGCAAAGCGAAGCATCCAATCGTACATTTTGATATTTCTTTCTGATTTCTGTTTCCAGACAATCCATAATCTGCGAACCGCAGCCTCGATTTTGATCACAGGGCAGCACATAGACACCTGTAATATGATTACAGTCATAACAGCCCGTCCCGACAATAACATCATCATCCTCTAATACACCCATATTGCCGGTTGCTATACCAGCCAAAATATGCTCTCTGCTATGATGTCTGCAAAAAAAATCCACTACTTCTTTCGGATAATATCTGGGGTAAATTGTTTGGATTGTTGTATGCAGCACAGAATAAATATCATCCGCCATTTCGGCAGTCGCCGTAATATAACGCATATTTTCTCTCCTTCCTAAATACAAAAATTATTACAGGATCGACTTTAGAAAGAACAACTCCATCGGCTGCGCATATTCCGGAATATCAATGACAATACCGCCGCAATCCCGATATCCCAGCTTCCGGTAAAAATGCTGTGCCGTCTCGTCCGCCTGCGTGGATACGAATAGCATGCCATATCCCTGCGACTTCATATCGCACTCCCAGTATTCCATCAGTCTCTTCCCGTTCCCTTTTGCACGATGTTCTGCGGTTATCATTAACAGATTACAAAACGGCGTATTATCCCAGAAAAGATTGTACCGCAGCAAACCGATCGGTTTCCCATCTTCCAACAGAATATATGCCCTTTTGTCCCGCACTTTATTGAAGAATTCGGCCTTACTGATATGCCGGTCATAAGAAAACCAAAACGCTTCATCCTCCATTTGCGCATATCGAATACTCATATTACATCTCCATTCCGGAGCGTTTACATGACGGGGCAGCGCAAATCTGAAATTTGCATCCGCCATCAGACAAATTTGCGATGCTCCGGCACAATTTGTATTTAATCGACTTCAAAATGCGTCATTATCTTTCTCTCATTTCAGGCAACGCACCGGAGTTAAAATAAGTCGGCAAGTTTGTCATATATGAAGTCATAGTCTCTTAAAAATACATCCGTATATAATGTATCTGTATTAACCAGATATACATAGTAACATTCATACCACTGCCCCTCATAACCTGTAAAACGATAATTATATTTTAATATGCCCGCTTCCTTTTCTTTCAGAAGAAATGCCGTCTCGTTACAAGTATGAACCCTGCCGCAGAGTTTTGTTCCTTTCCGGTACAGATCCTCATTTCCGCCGCACCTTTTTGGTTTTCCATGCAGACTGTCAGACCATTTTACCCGATAGACGCTGTCCGCTTCCTCTTTTATCTCAACACACGGTATTTGAATCTTTTCAGGCGGATAAAACGCTCCTTTTTCTTTTCTGATCTGATTTTCACATCTTTGCAGTCTGCGCTGTTCGTTTTCCTCTGACGCTGTAAACGGCATACCAGAAGTTTTCTTGTTCTGCCGCTGTTTATAACGCTTTATTCTCTCCTTTGCATTTACCACAATCTCGTTTTGCTGATAATAATTACATGTTTTCAAAAAAATGCCTTCACCGGAAAGATAGACGTCATTTTCTATTTTTACCGGTTTATAATATTCGCGCCTTATAGCAGAACCTCTCGGCGTCCTGCTGTCTTTTGTCCACTCCATTCTGATCTGCAAAACGGCAAGCATTTTAAATCCTTTCCTGCTGTTAAAGTCCTAAATTACCTCTATGTTTCCTATTATATTTCATGCGATACCAAAAATCAATGATTGACAAACAAATCAATTTGCGGTTATAATACAACAATCAACCATACAGATACAAAAACGATGACGGGAACAAGTAAAAATAAAACGCTCCAAACAGAAAGTAACCGTTTGATGAGAGGTGCATGGAGTCTTATTTTGAATACATCCCTGAGTTTCATACCGAACACATTCAGAATATTCAAGTCAAGTTATAATTGATTTCATGATGTCAGTAGGCTATGACGTAGTCGTGCGCGTTACAGCACGATGGTATTTTGGCGCATTTATGCCGGATACCTGCCAAGACAGACAGAATTGTCTGTGAACAAAGGTGGTACCACGGGAATACAAACCTCGTCCTTTACGGATGGGGTTTTTTATTTTCTTAAAGGAAAAACCTGGTCGATTTGTTCCACAGAAAGACTGTTTTGATCCTATCAAAAAAATCAGTATCACAGGGAGGAAAAAAATATGACTGTATACGATGAATTAAAAGCGCGCGGCCTGATCGCGCAGGTGACAGACGAGGAAGAGATCAAAGAAATGATTAACAGTGGAAAAGCCGTATTTTATATCGGTTTTGATCCGACAGCCGACAGCCTGCATGTCGGACACTTTATGGCGCTTTGTTTAATGAAACGCCTGCAGATGGCAGGAAACAAACCAATTGCGCTGATTGGCGGCGGCACCGGCATGATCGGCGATCCAACCGGGCGCTCCGATATGCGTCAGATGATGACAAAAGAAATGATCGATCACAACTGTGAATGTTTTAAACAGCAGATGAGCAAATTTATTGACTTTTCCGATGGAAAAGCGCTGATGGTCAACAATGCAGACTGGCTGATGGATTTGAATTATATTGAGGTACTGCGCGAAATAGGCCCGCATTTTTCGGTCAACCGGATGCTGACAGCCGAATGCTACAAACAGCGTATGGAAAAGGGACTCAGCTTTTTGGAATTTAACTATATGATCATGCAGAGTTATGACTTTTACTGTCTGTTCCAAAAATACGGATGCAATATGCAGTTTGGCGGAGACGACCAGTGGAGCAATATGTTGGGCGGCACAGAATTGATTCGCCGCAAACTCGGAAAAGACGCATATGCAATGACCATCAATCTTCTGCTCAATTCCGAGGGCAAAAAAATGGGAAAAACCCAGTCCGGTGCAGTATGGCTCGATGCCAATAAGACAACCCCATTTGAATTTTTCCAGTACTGGCGCAATGTTGCGGATTCCGATGTATTAAAATGTATCCGTATGCTGACATTTCTTCCGCTGGAAGAAATTGATGCCATGGAACAGTGGGAAGGCGCGCAGCTAAATGAGGCAAAAGAAATTTTAGCCTATGAACTGACCAAATTAATTCACGGTGAAGAAGAGGCGCAAAAAGCAAAAGAAGCTTCCCACGCTCTGTTTGCCGGCGGGGGAAACCTCGAAAATATGCCTGCCTGCGAATTAACAAAGGAAGATTTTACAGACGGCGCGATAGATATCCTGTCCCTGTTGGTAAAATCAGGCCTTGCAACCTCGCGCTCGGATGCAAGGCGCGCCGTTGAACAGGGCGGCGTGTCCGCAGCCGATACCAAAATCACCGACGTCAAAACAATTTACGATCTTTCCGATTTCTCTGCAGACGGGCTGATTGTAAAACGCGGAAAGAAAAAATTTGTTAAAATTATAAAGATTGATTAAGCAGACTGGCATTATCTATGTTCCAGCCATGTCCGTACAAGCGGCAGCCAGCTCTCACACTCTTGCTGCACACCATCGTTTTCTGTTGTGACTGTCTGCCTGCCGCAGGTGGCAAGGCCATGCGATCCGACCGGATACATATGAAATTCAACCGGTGTTTTATATTTTCTCATTGCTTCTATAAAAAGCAGCGAATTTTCCACCGGAACGGCAGTATCGGTATAGGTATGCCACAAAAATGCCTGCGGCACATCCTCTGTCACCTGTTTTTCGAGAGAAACTTTTTCAAGCATTTCCTCTCCATACTGTTCCCCGAGCAGATTTTCGAATGAAGCCCGGTGTGCATATTCTCCGGACGTAATCACCGGATAACAAAGTATCATTCCCGCCGGTCTTAAGATCTCACTTGAAATTCGAGTTATATTTTCCAGCCATTTTTTATTCCAAAATGTCCCAAGACTTGCCGCCAGATGACCTCCTGCGGAACATCCCAGCACAAAGACCTTTCCCGGCTCAATATTCCAGTTCTCCGTATTTTCTTTGATGATTTTCATCGCATTTGCAAGTTCTGTCAGCGCTGTCGGAAAAACAGCGGGTTTACATGAATAGCGAAGTACCGCGGCATGATATCCCATTGCAAGAAACTGCATTGCAAGCGGCTCAGCCTCCCTGTCGGAAGTAATCTCGTAACCTCCGCCCGGACAGATCAATATCAGCGGACGTTTCCTCCATCCGATTCCATCCCCTATATCCAATATATAAGTACACAATTTTGCCCCCTGAACCGATCCTTCCATTTTTAAATGAAATTCTTCTGTCCTCATTTACTCTCCTCCTTTTTCAAAATAATATAAGATCAGACAACCATGAAATACGCTCCTGTATATGGTAAATTATAACATTTCCATTGGCAGCAGACAATAATAGATTGCTCTTCCCATTGTTTTTATGGACATGATGAATTATAATAGAAAAAAAGGAAAGGACTGATCACAGCATGGAATACAATTACAAAACAAAAGGAACCTGCTCTACCAACATCAAATTAAACATCGAGGGCGACATTGTGAGCGACGTCGTATTTACCGGCGGCTGCAACGGCAACCTGAAAGCAATTCCGATTCTGGTCGACGGCCTTACGGTAGAGCAAATCGAAAAGAAATGCAAGGGCATTACCTGCGGATTTAAATCAACCTCCTGCGCGGATCAGCTTGCATGTGCAGTCAGGGAAGCTTATGAATATGCAAAAAAATCCAACTGAATTAAGATTCCGCAATGCGGAATCTTAATTCTTTTCTGTCCTCACATATTCTAAAAATTTGTCCGTCTTAGACCAGTACTGTATTCCCCAGTTTTCAAAATTCCACTCTTCCATATAATCGTTACATTCATATCATCATACCCTCCATTTCTTCCATCTTATTCCCATTCCGACTGCCCGCACACATTCATCTAACCCCTGGGCGATCCAAACACCCATTAGTCCCAACTGCAGTCCAATTCCAAAAAACCAGCTGCAACCGACTGCAAGAAGCCACATGGAGAGAACTCCGATATAAAAAGGAAATTTTACGTCTCCAATCGCACGCAGCGAATTGACATAGACGAGATTCTGACTGCGTCCGATTTCCAGCAGAAAATTTGCGCCAAGTACTGTCTGCGCCAGCGCCAAAACCTCCTGATCCTGGGTAAAGAAAGAAAAAACCTGATACCGAAGCAAGTATAATACGAGCATCAACACCATACTGACCAGAAAAGTACACTTTCCGGCGAACCCACAGATTCGTTTCGTTTCTTCATACTTTTTTGCACCCGCATTCCATCCGATCATAATTGCAGCGCCCTGCCCCAGCGACATCGAAAAAATGTATATAAACTGCACACATGTATTAAGATATGACTGCGCCGTAACTGCCCGCACGCCTGTTCCTGTCACAATAATCATAATGACAAACTGTGCAAATGTATAGGAAATCTGTTCTCCTGCTGCAGGAACACCATATAAAATGACCTGTTTTATCTTTCCCCGAATTCTGTCCCATTGCATTTTTCTGTTTGACAGGATTTTCCCAACGCCATCTTCTGCACGGATCCGAATTAAAATCCAGCCAAGTACCAAAAGTCCGAATAATCTTCCTGTAACAGTTGCAATCGCCGCACCTTGAATCCCAAGTGCCGGAAATCCGAGATTTCCGAAAATCAACAGGTAATTGAACAGAATATTGATCAAATTACTTCCAAGTGAGACAAACATGCAATGTTTCGTCTTGCCGTAAGCACGCAGGATGGAAGAAAAAATTGCCGTCATCATCTGCACCCATAAAAATTTTGCAATTACAGTTAAATACTCTCCTGCAAAATCTCTCATTTGTCCGGATAAATTTAAAAAATTCAGAATCAACGGAAAAGAGACGGATAACAAAACCGTAAGCACAAAACCAACCGCAAGCCCCATCCAGACGGATGCTAAAATCAGAGCACTTTTCTCTTCTGTATTTTCTTCTGCCCCTATTTGCTGCGCACATAAAATACTTGTCCCTGTTGTTACAATATGCGCAAATACCTGAATAAAAAACAATACCTGATTTGCAACGCTGACCGCTGCCACTGCCGTATCACAATACGAGGACAACATAATCACATCCATACTTCCCATAATGGTATTCATCATAGATTCCAAAAAAATCGGAAAACTCAGTATGATTAATTTTTTATACAACCTGTTTTTCCCCCTCTCTTATCAAATGTTACAACTGTGATATTCATATCAATTGATAACACTTTTTACTTGCATTATACTCCTGAATTTTTTATAATTCTTGTATAATGTTCTGAACTTACTAACACAAAATTATGATGTTGAATGGAGAAAAAATGCAAGATATAGACCTTCTGCACGAAACAAAAATACACGGGGAGCTTTCCTTTCCCTACACCGTTTACAAAGGAAATATACCGGAATATATGTTGTTTTTTCCGCTTCACTGGCATGATGAAATGGAAATCATCCATATTACCAGGGGGCGTGGCATCATAACGGTGCAATCCCAGTCTTATTATGTAGAAACTGACGATATTATACTGATCTCACCTCAAATGATGCATTCTATCGCGCAATATGATAATTCCGAGATGGAGTATACAAATGTTCTTTTTCGATTTTCTTTGCTGCATTATTCCGAACATGATATCTGTTATGAAAAATATTTGAAATCAATATACTGTCATGAGAAACTTCCTCCTTTTCATGTCAGTCATGACTCCGAATTAAACTCTCTTTTGCGCCCTCACCTGATGTACCTGATTGAAAACCGCAAAAAAAGTTACACGGAACATGAATTGATGATAAAATCGAACCTGTTTGCCATCATGCACTATATCTGTCAATACTGTACAGATGCAAATCATGAAGACTTATTATTAAGAAACCACTATGAAAAACTAAAAAATGTCATCCTGCACATTCATGCAAACTACAGTCAGGATATCAGCGTTTATGATGCAGCTAAAATCTGCGGTTTTTCCGAAAGCCACTTTATGAAATTATTTCGGGATCTGACCGGCAAAAGTTATATTAAATATGTAGTTGGTTTTCGCCTTGAGATTGCAGCTCAACAGATTGTAGAGACAGACAGAAAGATTTTAAGAATAGCGGAGGACTGCGGTTTTCGCAGTATGTCATATTTTGCACGTGCTTTTCGTAAAAAATATGGGATGACGCCATCCGCCTATCGGGAACAAAAACAGAAAAAATAATGCTAAAAACAGCCAGGTACCTCATTTACAAGGTACCTGGCGACACAATTTTTTATTCGATGATCTCTTCGTTATGATTCTCTGAGAGAACCAGTTTCTGTATCCACTGATATCCGTTGTTTCTGTCAAATGAATTGATCTCCGTGGGATTTACAAGATAGAATGTATCTCCGATATATATACCGCGCAGCTGATCGATCCGGTAATAGTCATTGACAGGCTGTGCCATCTGTTCTGAAAATCTGCCGTCTGCCCAGGAAAACAAAAGATAATTGGCTGACTGTTTTTTTTCATATGTCTCCGTGGCAAATCCGATCAGATTTTCCGTTTCGTCGGCAAGAACACATTTATACTGGTAGAGCGCCGGGCTGTAACTTGTATTTTCTATTACGCATGTATTAATCGTCTTTAAATCGGCAGGATTTGAAATATCAAACATCGTAAGTTTCATTCCTTTTCTCTCACCGGTATTTTCGTCTGTCTCATATCCAATGCCAAGTAACTTATCTTCTCCCCAAAAATGCAGGTATTCGGAAAATCCGCTTATTTTTAATTCTGATAAAATCACTGGATTTGTCTCATCCGTTAAATCTATGGCAAACAACGGATCCGTATTGCGATATGTCACAAAATATGCGGTATTTCCAAGAAAACGGGCTGCGTAAATCTGTTCTCCCTTTGCAATGTTTTCCAGTTTTCCGGTCAGATTCATTTTTTCATCAAAAAGTGTCAGCTGATTGCTATCCTCTCCCTGACTCTGATCCGTCGTCAGGACACGAAGTTTTCCCTGATTATCATGAATTGCAAACGTATCGTAAATTTCTCCATTTACGGACGCAGCGCCTGCTGCATTTATTTTCCCATTGTCGAGAGAAAATTTGGCAATTCTTGTAACAAAATTTCCGGTGTTATAATCATTATTGTACAGATACACACTGTCTTTTCCCATATAAACCTGCACATTATTGTTGATTATCATCGTTTTATCTATAACCTGATCCGGTTGTTTTATATTTACAGATGAAACAATAAATCCCTGGTTTCCGGATTCTTTCGGAAGATAAATACAATCGGGTGCAATTACCTCTCCGTTTACAATCGGAATCCATCCTCCTGCCTGATCTTCCGTCATCGCTGTTTTTCGTTCCTGATACCTGCCCGACATCCCTTTTTCTGTAAACAGATACACAATATCATTAATTTTTCGGGATGTCTGATAATATCCATCCTGCGTCACCGAACCCTGTAACTCCGGCTTTTTCCTGTCGCTGATATCATAAGTCAGAAGTTCGGTTATGTATCCGGTATCGAGATAATACAAATCATAATCGTCAAATTGATTCAGGTCTTCTCCCTCAAAATAATAAGTACTTCCATTTTCTGCTTCTATATCTTTTTCACCTGTTAAATCTTCGGAATTTTCTATCTCATCCTCAAGCGGAAGTGTCCTGTATTTTTTTTCCGAATTAATTTTCAGATCCGTGACTTCCCTCTGAAGAATTAAATGAATCATATCGCCGTCAACGTACATTTCTGCAATATAATCAGATGCTCCCTGAAGAGATACATCAATTGTGGCAGCAACTTTCATATCTTTTTTCCTCACATCTGTTATGACAACCTGATTGTCAGTAACGGTATAGATATAGGAGCCGTCTGTTTTTACGATATCGCTCTCATCCACACCCTCTGTCTGTACATTTGTTTTTGTATATCCTGCTTCGGAGACGGCATTCGTATCAGATACATCCATATCCTCCATCACAGCTTCCTCTTTCATTGCCAAATTTCCGTTGTCCGATCCTGTGCTCATCTCCCCTGCTCCCGCAGCAGGAGCGCTGTCCACATCATTCTTAGCAGTTTCAGAATAGCGGACTGACTCATCAGAATTTACATGAAATACATGATCATAGACCTCTCCATAATCTTTCGCTATGGTATACAGATCTCCGGCATTCTGTTTTTTTTCAGAGATCTCCTGTTTTGCTCTTTCCGTTTCATCCGAATCAGCCCCTGCGGAAAAATCAGCGCCGGCGCCACTCCCATCAGACCCGCTTTCATTGCTTTGCAAAGCCTCGTCAGCCGCTGCATTCTCGTTTTCCAGGGCCGCAATGGCATCGGAACGTCTCTGGCTTTTATAAGAATGCGACAAAAATCCGGATACAAACGAAATCATCATACAGGCCGCCATCGCAACGGCTCCTGAGATCATATAATAATTTTTTTTCTTCTCTCTCTTAATCTGCTGCAACTTCATCAGTTTTTCCTGCATCAAATCCGGCTTCAATTGCTCGGGTATCACAAGATCATCGGAAGAACTTTTTATTTTTTCCATGATTTCCTGTTCAGACATAATCTACCTCTTTTCTACGCGGCTTTTTCACGGAGTTTGCGACGCCGCGCAAGCGCAACCTCAACTTTAAACTTCCTATGGTAAAAGCTTTGCTTCCATTTTTTTCAGCCCGCGGCTTTCTTTCGAGCGCACAGTATTCTCATTCATATGTAAAATAGCCGCTATTTCTCTGCTCTTATACCCGCAGAACAGATGCATTCCTATAATCAGGCGTTCCTCGTCTTCCAATTCAAAATAAGTATGCCTGATCAGCGCTGCATTTTCCGGTCCCTCTTCTTTTAGATTTTCCGTTGTCTGCTCATCCAATGGCGCCTGCTTTTTTGTATATTCCCTCAGTTTATCCTTGCACTTATTCGAGAGAATACGAAAAATCCAACTGCGAAATGCTTCCTCCGTACGCAATTTTCTGATATTGAGAAATGCATCCGCGACAGCATCGCTTACTGCATCCTCCGCATCCGCTGTATTGCGAAGCGTATATAATGCGAAGCGATACATATTCTCGTAAATTTCACTATAAAGGACAGCAAATGATTCAGCATCTCCTTTTTTTGCTTTTTTCACTAACTGTAAATAATGATCCATTGGCTCACCTTTCATAAAATCATACCGGTTGATTCACTTTAGGCCTTTTGTGTGTTTCATAAATATAGTCTGTCAAACAGGTTGTTTTGTTGCATAATCATAATATTTTTTCTGATAAGTAAAAAAATAGACATATTTCCTGCGCCAATATGGCGCTGCCGGACACGCTCGCTTTAGCGATATCTTCCTCTAAGAGAAAAACAGGGCTGCCATAGACAGCCCTGTTTTTACTATACTTTTATTTATATACTAACAATTGCAAACTTAGTACATTCTATCATGTGAATCTTTTTGGGGATTCTCTGGTGTGAGACTTAGTTGTTCTTAGCGAAACGCCCTCTGGC
>CAMUHN010000060.1 GCA_947088675.1 uncultured Roseburia sp. | reverse complement strand
GCACTTGACTTTTAATCAAGTTGTCCGGGGTTCGAATCCCCGATGTCTCATGAATAATAAACAGCGGAAAGTATATATTTATCAACTTTCCGCTGTTTTTATTATTCTATTATTACAATTGTTTTGTTGAGATTTCGAAAAAATTAATAAATTTAGGCTTTATCGGTGATTGACTTTGTGAAAATTCTGTGATATTTTTATATAAAACAATAAAAATCAGGAGGAGTAAAAGAAAATGAAGACAAAAAAGTTTTATCAAAGAGCGCTTAGTTTTGTACTTGCCCTTGCAATGATTGTAACTGTGTTTGGTGTATCGGCGCCGACAGAGGTGCAGGCTGCCAACAAGTCATTTGATGGTAAGAAAAAAACTTCAACTGTTACGATTTCAGATACGGAATCTTTGGATGCAAGCGCACAGAATCTACAGCAGTATTATATTCCGTATAAGGCAAAGAATACGGGAATTGTAACATTGAAATTTCAGTCAATATCCACGCTTTACAGTTATTCTTATGGTAACGTCAGGATTTGTAATAAATCCAAAAAGCCATTAGGGGCAATGGAATATTGGAGTACCGGACAGACGGATCCGGATTTTTATACGAGATCATATGGAGTAAAAAAGGGACAGAGTTATTTGTTCTATGTAGTGGCTGACGGCGGTGTAAAAATAACAGCTTCATTTAAGGCTGTAAAAAAAGTTAGTGCAACAAAGAAATCAAAAGCAAAAGAGATTAGAAAAGGCAAAACAATGACAGGTGTTATTATTGCCGGCGATAAAAAAGCTGACTGGTATAAGATTAAGATGAAAGGCGATAAAAAGTTGAAACTGTCGTATACAGTTAAGACAAACGGGATGGTTTTAAGCGCGACAACCCAGCAAATTGGTGTGGCAAGCGGAATTAGAATAACTTTTTATGACAGAGATGGAAAACCGTGGACATCAACGTCTTATAATAACATGACATTGGCAAATGATAAAGATGGAATGGATATATTTAAAAGAAATATGTCTACTGGTTCCAAGCACTCTATTGATAATGGGACATATTATATTAAGGTAGAGCCAATTAATACATCTTCTTCCGGACAGTATACAATTAAGTGGTCAACATACTAAAATAGATAGTTGAAGTAGAATTTTAATTACATATAATCTGGATAGTATGTTAATAAAACATTATAGAAAGCGCCTTGCCAGATATGGATCTTCTGGCAAGGCGCTTTCTTGCGTACAAGCATTTAAAGCAAATATGTCAACATAGCAAAACAAAATAGTATACAAAGAAATCATAGATCTTATAAGAGGTTTCATGATTTTATTATAAATTCAATTGTAAAAAAAACGTGGACAGAGTGATCAGTAACAGTATTTGCGAGTATTATATTTTTTACTTGAGTTTGACGTACTGCTTTTTCTGTATTATAATAAAAACAGGAAAGCATATGGTTTATACATAGAAATAAATGAAATGTATGAAAAGACAGTGCTAATTTGATATATGAATTATCCATCATAACAAGTATAGGAGTCGTCAATGAGATCAGATAAAATATATCAGAAAGCAGGTATGATTCTGTTGCTTTTGTCGCTGACCGTGTCATTTGCGTTTGATATGCCAAAGCAGACTTTTGCGGCGGAGACAGAGAAAAGCTTCAGTCGGATGGGTACGTCAACGGTTCTGGTTCAGGAAAGCGGTACGCAGTACATCAAATTTAAAGCAGGTGTAACAGGATATGTAACCGTAAAGATTGCAGGTCTGTCTAATGAAACGGGAGCTTTTGCCGAGGCCAGGATTACTTTTTGCGACGGCAATAAAAATGCACTTGGACAGAAAAATGAATTTCTGACCACAAATGCGCAGGTGGCTGAGCGATACAGAGTGGCGCTTCTGAAGTATAATATTAATTTCAAAAAATCAAACTGTTATGCAAGAACTTATGGTGTGAGGAAAGATACAACCTATTATTTTGCAGTTAAGACGAAAGATCCGATTAAGGTTACTGCAGTTGTAAAATCTGTCAGTAAGGGAAAAAATACAACGTTAAAGACGGCGCAATCAATATCAAAGAACAAAAAAACAGAAAGCGTGATTATCGCAGGAGACAAAAAGGCTGACTGGTATCAGTTAAAATTAAAAAAAGCTGGTAAAATACAGTTAGATTATACGGCAAAGACGAATGGTTCCATCGTTTTGCCGGACAATAAATCGGGCATTCGAATCTCTTTTTATAATGCAGATGGAACATTGTTTTATGTAAACGGAAACAATAAATCCGAGGATTATCTCTCCAGCGTTGTTTCTCAGAGCTGGTGCCGGTTTTACAGGGTAAATTCTTCCGGGAGTAAAATCAATCTTGCTGCCGGAACGTATTACATTAAAGTGGAACGCCTGACAAAAAAATCCTCCGGGCAGTATACATTAAAATGGTCTACCTATTGATTTACGGTCAATTTGCCGAAATGAAGAAAAAAATTTTGAAATAATTTGGTGATTCTGAATCTTGAGAAAACGAATCATTTTTGCTAACATACTTTAAAGGACTAAAGGCGTTCTGACAGGAACGCCTTTGAGTTTTCTTTCGAAAGACATGCAGCTTTCCGGTTAGCGGAAGATGCAGGGGGAATGTTTTCAGATTTTAAACAGGAGGAAGAAATTATGAAAAAGGCAGTAAGTGTATTGTTAACAGCGGCTTTGGCGGCAACCTGCTTTGTTGGATGCGGTGATTCATCCGGCAATTCAGGAACTGACGACAATGGCGGCAGTTCCGTAAACAGCGGCAGCGATGCGAACGCAGCAAATGACAATGATGGCGGCAGTACGGCGGACGGTTTGGCTTTTAAAATCGGCGGAATCGGTCCGACAACCGGCGATGCGGCAATTTATGGTTCAGCTGTTATGAATGCAGCGCAGATTGCAGTAGACGAGATTAATGCGGCAGGCGGTATCAATGGATATCAGATCGACTATAAATTTGAAGATGACCAGAGCGATGCAGAAAAATCAATCAATGCATACAATTCTTTGAAAGACTGGGGAATGCAGATTTTAATGGGTACCGTTACGACAACGCCGTGCGTTGCGGTTGTAGATAAAACATTGGAGGACGGCATGTTTCAGATTACGCCGTCAGCTTCTTCTACCGATGTAATCGGCGGCGGTAATGTGTTTCAGGCATGTTTTACAGATCCGAACCAGGGTACAGCTTCCGCACAGTATATTGTAGATCACAGTCTTGCAACAAAGGTTGCTATTATATATGACAGTTCAAGCGTATATTCTTCCGGTATTGAGGCTACTTTTGTTCAGGAGGCAGAGGCGAAAGGGCTTGAGATTGTGGCAGAAGAGGCGTTTACCGCAGATTCGAAAACGGATTTTTCCACACAGCTTCAGAAAGCGCAGAGCGCAGGGGCGGATCTGGTATTTTTACCGATCTATTATGCCGAGGCATCTATTATACTGACACAGGCCAACAGCATGGGGTATGAGCCTACATTCTTTGGAGTAGACGGTATGGACGGGATCCTTGGCGTTGAAAATTTTGATACTTCCCTTGCAGAGGGTGTTATGCTTTTAACACCGTTTGCGGCAGATGCACAGGATGATCTGACAAAAGCATTTGTATCCACTTACCAGGAGAAGTATGGTGATATCCCAAATCAGTTTGCGGCGGACGCGTATGATGCAATTTATACGATTAAGGCTGTTGTAGAGGCGGCAAATGCTACACCGGATATGAGTGTATCAGAGTTGGGAACAGCCCTTTCCGGCGCTATGACACAAATCAGCGTTGACGGACTGACCGGCGAGGGTATGACATGGCAGGAAAGCGGCGAGGTCAGTAAGGCGCCAAAAGCAGTCGTAATCAAAGACGGCGCTTACACTGCAATGTAATATTTCGTAAGGATTGAAACGATCAGAAGAGAACAGGCGGACAATGAAGTCGGCGCATGGTGAAGCTCACCATGCGCTTTTTTCATCTTATCTTATAGGAAAGACCTTGTTGCATTAACGTTTGAAAGTACAGACTTTCCTATAAGATAAAAAGCCCTCCGGGCAGGATGTGCACCTCGCGGGGATGAAATTAGCCGCAAACGGCACTGCTCGGGCGCGAAGAATGCGCGGAGCGCATTTTCTTTTATCTTAACAGGAACGAATGAGTTATGATTTGAAGGTTCAGCGAAAGTGCGGGATTAATTTCTTGTGCACATGCACTTTTTGTGATATACTGTACAAAATTGTTGCATTTTTTTCAAATAGAATGGGAAAGGAATGGTTGATGTTATGAATTTCTTGACTTATCTGATCAACGGGATCAGTCTTGGAAGTGTCTATGCCATTATAGCGCTTGGCTATACCATGGTATATGGAATCGCAAAAATGTTAAACTTTGCGCATGGTGATGTCATTATGATTGGCTGCTACGTCGTATTTCTTGTCATGAGCGGACAGGGGCTGCATCCGGTTGTGGCAGTGTTATTGTCTGTTATTATATGTACGCTGCTGGGAATTGCGATTGAAAAAATCGCTTATAAACCGTTAAGGCGTGCGACACCGCTTGCGGTACTGATTACGGCAATCGGTGTCAGCTATTTTCTGCAGAACGGAGCGCTTTTGCTATTTGGAGCGGATACGAAATCATTTAGTTCTGTTATTACGCTGCCGGCGTTAAAACTGGCAGGAGGAAAGCTTACAATATCTTCCACTACGATTGTCACGGTAATTGTATGTATTGTAATTATGATTGCGTTAACGCTGTTTATCCGCAGGACAAAGGCGGGGCGTGCAATGCTTGCCGTGTCCGAAGATAAGGATGCGGCACAGCTGATGGGCGTTAATGTAAATGCGACAATTTCGTTGACTTTTGCGATCGGATCCGGGCTTGCTGCGATTGCAGGCGTGCTGTTCTGTTCGGCCTATCCGACCCTGACGCCATATACCGGCTCCATGCCGGGGATTAAAGCATTTACGGCTGCTGTGTTCGGCGGGATCGGTTCTGTGCCCGGTGCTCTGATCGGTGGAATACTGCTTGGTATTATCGAGATTCTGGGCCGTGCATATATTTCATCGCAGCTTTCGGATGCGATTGTGTTTGCAGTTTTGATCATTGTACTTTTGGTGAAACCTACCGGGATCCTTGGAAAAAAGATACACGAGAAAGTCTGAGTCGGAGGGGAAATATAAATGGCGAAATCAACAAAAAAATTAATAAAGAAAACAACAGCAAACCAGTTGATTACCCTTGGAATGGTAGTTGCAGTTTATATTGTTGTGCAGATTATGATAGCGGCCGGAGTGATGTCCTCACTGATGCAGGGGTTGCTGGTACCGATGTGTACATATTCCATTGTTGCAATCGGATTAAATCTCTGCGTAGGCTATCTGGGGGAGCTTAGTATCGGTCATGCAGGATTTATGTGTGTCGGAGCATTTTCCGGTGCGTTTTGCACGAAGCTTCTGGCAGGGACAATTTCCAATCATGTGGTGTTGTTTTTGGCGGCGCTGCTTGTCGGTACGGCAATGGCGGCACTGTCTGGATTTCTGGTCGGGATACCGGTCTTACGGCTGCGCGGGGATTATCTTGCAATTGTTACACTTGCATTTGGAGAAATTATTAAGAATATCATTAATGTACTTTATATTGCAAAGGATACGGACGGATTTCATTTCGCAATCTCCGACGGAAATTCAATACGACTCTCGGAGGAGGGAGTCTGGCTCATTAACGGAGCAAAAGGAATTACGAAAATTCCGCATCTTTCCAGTTTTACAGCCGGTGTAATTTTAATTTTGCTGTTTTTGATTGTCGTATATAATCTGGTTAATTCCAGAAGCGGGCGCGCGATAATGGCGATACGCGATAACCGTATAGCCGCGGAATCAGTTGGCATTAATATCACAAAATTTAAACTGATGGCTTTTACAATATCCGCAGCGATTGCAGGCGCCGGAGGCGTATTATATGCACACAATCTCTCGACAGTAACGGCAACACCGGCGAATTTCGGATACAATATGTCGATCATGATACTGGTGTTTGTAGTTCTGGGAGGGATTGGAAGTTTTCGAGGCTCCATTATTGCGGCTGTACTGCTTACACTTTTACCGGAAGTATTAAGAGGCCTTTCCGATTATCGTATGCTGATCTATTCTATTGTCCTGATTGCGGTTATGTTATTTAACTGGGCGCCGAAATGTATTGAGTTCAGACAGAAAGTGATGGCACGGTTAAAGAAAAATGCAGGGAAAGAGGAGGCGTAGAGATGGCATTACTCGAAGTAAAAAATCTTGGGATTTCGTTTGGCGGACTGCGTGCGGTAGACGGATTTCATATTTCCATTGAGAAAGGCAGACTCTATGGTCTGATTGGGCCAAACGGGGCCGGAAAGACGACAGTTTTTAATATGCTGACCGGTGTGTATACGCCGGACTGCGGTATCATCAGACTGGACGGGACAGATATTACCGGAAAAAAGACGATAGATATCAATAAGGCAGGAATTGCCCGTACCTTTCAGAATATTCGTCTGTTTAAAGATCAGTCGGTTCTGGACAATGTAAAAATCGGACTGCACAATGAGATGAAGTATTCCACGCTGACAGGGATTCTGCGTCTGCCGGGATATCGTAAAGTGGAAGCGAACATGAATGAAAAGGCGATGGAACTGTTGAAAGTGTTCCATCTGGATGAAAAAGCAGAGTATCTTTCTTCCAATTTGCCTTATGGGGACCAGAGAAAACTTGAGATTGCAAGGGCGCTTGCAACAAATCCAAAACTGCTGCTTCTGGATGAGCCGGCGGCCGGCATGAATCCAAATGAGACAAAGGAACTGATGGAAACGATTCACTTTGTTCGCGATACATTTGATATGACGGTGCTTTTAATCGAGCATGATATGAAGCTTGTTTCCGGTATCTGCGAGGAACTGACCGTTCTTAATTTCGGGCAGGTACTGGCCGAGGGCAGTACGGGCAGCGTGTTAAACGACCCGCAGGTAATCAAGGCATATCTTGGGGAATAGTGTGAGAAGAAGTTCTAAAGCTCACGCCAGAGGGCAAAACGCGAAACAGGTTCGCGCGCTAAGAACAACTAAGTCTCATACCAGAGAATTCCCCAAAACAGGGAATTCTCCGCGCGGATTTGAGTCACAGTAAAGCTGTGACGTGTGGGTTAGTGTGAGAAGAACTTCTAATCGCTCACAGCAAAGCTGTGACATGTGGGTTAGTGTGGGAGAAGTACATCTAAGTCTTACGTCTCCCAAATGCCTGAGATACAGTATTTTTCCGATTTGTTATGTCAGGGTTAAAGAGAAGGAGGAATCCGGCTATGGCTATGCTGGAAGTGAAGAATCTTGAAGTATATTATGGTGTGATACAGGCGATCAAGGGAATCTCCTTTGAGGTAAAGAAAGGAGAGGTAATTGCGCTGATCGGGGCGAACGGAGCCGGTAAGACGACGACGCTGCAGACAATTACAGGCATGTTGAAACCTGCAGCCGGGGAAATTATTTTTGAGGGACAGGATATCTGCAGAGTTGCCGGACATAAGATTGTATCCATGGGAATGGCGCATGTGCCGGAGGGCAGACGTGTGTTTGCAGAACTTTCCGTTTATGAGAATCTTCAGCTGGGCGCCTATTCCAGAAAAGACAAAGCAGAGATTATGCAGACGCTGGAGAAAGTATATCAGAGTTTTCCGCGTCTGAAAGAGCGCAAAAATCAGCTGGCCGGAACATTGAGCGGCGGCGAGCAGCAGATGCTTGCGATGGGCAGAGCGCTGATGTCGAAACCAAATATCATTTTGATGGATGAACCGTCTATGGGACTTTCACCGATTCTTGTGGAGGAAATATTTAAAATTATACGCGATATTTCTGCCGGTGGAACGACCGTGCTTCTTGTCGAGCAGAATGCGAAAAAGGCGCTCGCGGTTGCAGACCGCGCTTATGTGTTAGAGACTGGTAAAATTGTTTTGTCAGGAAATGCAAAAGAAATGATGAATGATGATTCTATTAAAAAAGCGTATCTGGGCGAATAGGCAGACGGAGGATAGCTATGAAGAAAACAGTGATTACAATTGCGAGAAGTTATGGGAGCGGCGGCCGCACGCTGGGAAAATTACTGGCGCAGCGGCTTGGAATTAACTTTTATGACAGAGAGATTTTAAGAATGGCGTCGGATGAGAGCGGAATTAACGAGGCGTTGTTTGCGCAGGCGGATGAGCGTTTAAAACGTTCGCCGCTTTTCTCAATTATAAAAAGGGAGCCGTATCACGGCAGTATCATACGGCCCGAGAGCGCAGATTTTGTATCGGATGATAATCTGTTTAACTATCAGGCTAAAGTAATACGGGAATTGGCTGCGGCTGAGTCCTGTATTATCATTGGCCGGTGTGCCGATTACATTTTAAAGGGACAGCCGGATGTGACGCGCCTTTATTTTTATGCGCCGATGGAAGATTGTATTGTCAGGGTGAAAGAACAGGTCGGGCTTTCGGAGAAAGAGGCCGTGAAACGGATTGAGAAGACAGATAAATATCGTGCAGATTACTATAAATTTTACACCGGAAGAGACTGGAACGATACCAGAAATTATGATGTGTGTCTGAATACCGTCAGCATGGATTATGAAAAATTAATAGAGGTTGTGGAAAAAATACTCGAAATTCGTCAGAATTTATAAGAAAAAATAAAAAATTGTAAATAAAAAGTTAAAATTTTACTAACAATATTAAGATTATACGGTTTCCTTTTGGTCAGATTGCCGGTATAATAAACACATCAGGACATTACAGAACAATGTCGGTAATTGATCAAAAGGAGGATTTGGGAATGAGAAAGAAAGTTTTATCCGCACTTTTATGTGCAGTAATGGCAGTGACCATGGTTGGATGCGGTTTAAAATCGCCGGACAGCACGGACAGCAACGCTGGATCGAATAATGACGCCAATGCGGATGTGTCCGATGCGGATGATAACAGCGATGCGGCTGACGATGTTGCAAACGACAATGATTCTTCCGGCGGCGCGTCGGAGCCGGAGGTAACGCTTGTATACGCGGAAGTAAATCCGCTTGATACGATTGTGGGTCAGACGGCTACTAAATTTAAAGAAGAGGTTGAGCGCCTTTCTGATGGTACCATGGAAATTGATGTGCAGGCAAGCGGTGTGCTCGGTTCGGAAAACGATGTGCTGGATACTATGCTGGGAGGCGGCGGAACAATTCAGATGTCACGTATTTCCGCTTTTGCGCTGACAAGTTACGGCGGAGAGAAATCCATGCTGCTTTCTCTTCCGTATACGTTTGTAAATCGCGAGCATTTCTGGAATTTTGCAACGTCCGACCTGGCGGAAGAATTTCTGCTTGAGCCGCAGGAAAACGGAAGCGGTGTCAGAGGTCTGTTTTACGGTGAGGAGGGATTCCGCCATTTCTTCACAAAGGAACCGGTTGCAGAGATCGGTGATCTTGCTGGCATGAAACTGCGTGTTTCAAACGACCCTGTCATGAACGGTCTGGTAGAGGGACTTGGTGCAAACCCGACTGTTGTGGCATTCGGCGAGTTATATTCCGCATTGCAGACAGGCGTTGTTGACGGCGCGGAACAGCCGATTGCAAACTACAAATCAAATGCATTTCAGGAAGTTGCACCGAATTTAATCTTAGACGGTCATACGCTTGGCGCAATACAGGTTATTATTACAGATGATGCGTGGAACGGGCTGACGGAGGAACAGCAGAATATCCTTGTTGAGGCGGGGAAACTTGCATCTGCATACAACCGTGAGATTTCCGAGAGCGCAGAAAACGAAGTTTTGGATCAGCTTAAGGCGGATGGTATCAATGTTGTGGAAGTAAGCGATCTTACGCCATGGCAGGATGCGGTAAAAGATGTGATTACAGAGAATACAAAGGGACAGGAAGAATTATATCAGAAGCTTCTTGATTTACAGTAAATCCTGCCGCACAGCGATTGCTGTCTGACAGGCCATATGGATGTCAGTGTAAAGTATTGCATACAATCCCGGGGCACAGAGGCAGTGATATGTTCTCTGTGCTTCTTTTTGAAACGCCCATGCTAATATGCGGATGATATGGGTGTTACTGGAACAGAAAGGAAAGATCGCCTATGCCAAAATTTTTTCAGACTGTGGATAAGATCAGGCCGTTCTATGATATTACATATAAAATCGTCCTGATCATCTGTAAACTTCTTTTAATTGCCGATATTTTAATTACATCGGTATGTGTTGTCGGCCGTTATGTTCCGTTTGTGCCGGATCCGGCCTGGAGTGAGGAAGTGGTCTTAACGCTTATGTCTTATATGGCAGTGTTGTCGGCAGCGCTTGCGATTCGCCGGGGGGCACATATTCGAATGACGGCGTTAGACCGGTATCTCCCGAAGACACTGATTAAGATATTAGATATTCTTGCGGATGTGTGTGTGCTGATCCTTGCAGTTGTCATGCTTGTTGTAGGCTGGCAGTATGCGTCCGGACTTGGTGCCAAGGCATCTTATGTCAGCATGCCGTGGCTCTCAAAATTCTGGATGTATTTCCCGATCCCGCTTGCAGGATTTGCTATGATCGTATTTGAACTGGAAGCGGTTTACAGTCATATCAAAGGATTTTTTGTAAAGGAGGGAAAAGAGATATGAGTACACAAACAATCGCGATCTGCGTATTACTGATCAGTTTTGTTATTATGATATTTTTAAGATTTCCGATTGCGTATGCGGTAGCGTTGTCTTCTCTTCTCTGCCTTCTTGTGCAGGGACTTCCGCTTACGACAATCTGCCAGCAGATGGTCAAAGGAATCAGCTCGTTTAGTCTGATGGCGGTGCCGTTTTTTATTACTATGGGCTGTCTGATGGGTTCCGGAGGGATTTCGGAGAAACTGATTGCGTTGGCCAATGCATGTGTAGGCTGGATGACCGGCGGAATGGCGATGGTAAATATCGTTGCCTCCTATTTCTTTGGCGGGATTTCCGGTTCTGCCTCGGCGGATACGGCTTCTCTGGGCAGTATTTTAATTCCGATGATGGTCGATCAGGGTTATGACGATGATTTCTCCACAGCCGTTACCATTACCTCATCCTGTGAGGGACTTTTGGTCCCGCCAAGCCATAATATGGTTATTTATGCCATGTCGGCAGGCGGCGTTTCCGTGGGAAGCCTGTTTCTGGCAGGATATGTGCCGGGAGCGCTGCTTGCGGTATCTCTGATGGTCGGTTCCTTTATCATTTCAAAGAAAAGAAAATATCCAAAAGGGGAAAAGTTCAGTATCAAAAATCTGGGTAAACAGTTTGTTGTTTCTATCTGGGCGCTTGCTGCAGTTGTAATTGTTGTCGTCGGTGTCGTCGGCGGATGGTTTACAGCGACGGAGTCCGCGGCGATTGCCGTAATCTACAGTTTGATTGTCAGTGTATTTATCTATAAGGGACTTGACTGGAAAGGTGTCTGGCATGTTCTGGAGCAGTGTGTGGATACGCTTTCCATCGTATTGATACTGATTTCGACCTCCAGTATTTTCGGATACTGCCTGACAACGCTGCACGTGCCGGTTCTTGCTGCAAAAGCGATCATAGGGCTGACGGATAATCCGATTATTCTTGCGCTGCTGCTGGATCTGATTCTTCTTGTACTCGGCTGTATTATGGATATGGCGCCAATCATCCTGATCGCAACGCCGATTTTGCTTCCGATTGCAACTTCGATCGGAATTGATCCGATACAGTTTGGTATTATGATGGTACTCAACTGCGGGATCGGCCTTTTGACGCCGCCGGTAGGGGCTGTGCTTTTTATCGGTTCCGCGGTCGGCAAAGTAAAGATGGAACGTGTAGTAAAGGCCACGCTGCCGTTTTATCTTTGCATGATTGTTGTTTTGCTTCTGTTAACATTTATCCCGGAGATCAGCCTTTTCCTGCCCAGAATGATCGGCGGCTATACGGGATAGCATAAACGGGGTATTTATGGATTATACATTTAAAAGCGTTTTGACGCCGTTTGATTTTTTCCGGTTGTCTATGCACCGGACTTACCATTCTGTGATTGGAGTGTGTAATATTGTGTTTACCGTAGCGGTTTTCCTGCTGACGGCGCATTTTTGGAATTAGACCAGTGATTTTATCGAGGTATTGCTTTTTGTGGGGTGTATTCTGTTTCCGGTACTGCAGCCTTTGGCTGTTTATATGAAAGCAAAGGCCCAGGCGCGCATGGTTCCGCAGGATATGGTGCTTAAATTTGACGATGTTGGGCTTCATGTTTCGACAGGAGGAAAAAGCGAGACGATACGCTGGGAGAAGTTAAAAGGAGTAGTAAGGGAATATAAAATGATCATTTTGTTTTCGGACGCCAGGCATGGTTATATTTTAACGGACAGAATGCTTGGGGGCAAAAAGGAAATGTTTTATGAACAGATCAGGAGAAGGATAAGTCAGGAATGACGGATAGATGAGGTACGGCTGTTGCATGATGCAAGGATGCGGATGCGGCAGCCGTTTTAACGGTTGTGTTTTGGAAGCGGGGAATTTTAATGAGAAAGAATTTGCGCCGGTTTTGGCTGGCAGCCACAATCAAACAGAAAATACTTTTATTTACATGCGTTGTCATGCTGATTATATTTTTATCTATCTTTCTGGCAGTCTGGGTGGTGCAGTTTTCGATTCTGGATTTTGGGGGTATTTTAGAAGACAATGTAAAATGCAGTAATTTTGTACAGAGTCTGGAGGAGGAAGCCGAACTACTGCGAGAGTATGTCAAAGGGAGTGAAGAACCTCCGGGGGATGCCAAACTGGAGGAGGTGATTGACAGGACATATACGGCTTTAAAAGAACTTCCGCTTGACTACACACAGACCGGGGAACTGCGCTATGCCTATACATGGTCGATTCTGAATTGTTATGAGGTGTATCAGACGAAACGGGACAGCATTTTAAACCGCAGGTTCGAAACTTCGGATTATGTCAGAATTTTATATGAAGTTTACGATATGCAGGAATTTCTTCTGGTTTATGGGAAAGATCTGATGCGCGAGACGTTAGAGTCCGGAAGCGTGGAATATCAGAGAAAAATGGCGGCGCTGATCCATGTGCCGGTGATTGTTGTAGTGCTGGGAACATTGCTGCTGGCATGTATGCTTGCGCTTGCAATGCAGATGTATCGAACCATCATTATGCCGGTTATGGAGCTTGCAGGGGCGTCACGCAAAATCGCGGCAAATGATTTTTTTATTGATGATGTCCGCGTGGAAAATCAGGACGAGCTGGGTGAGCTGGTGCACGCCTACAATAAGATGAAGTATGCGACCGGACAGTATATTCTGGCGCTGGAGGAAAAGAGAAATGTGCTGGATCTGCTGCACGCAAAAGAAATGGAGCGGCTGGAAGCGGAAAAACGTCTGGAAATGATTAAATTTGAGTTACTGAAAAATCAGATCCGTCCGCATTTTCTATTTAATACGTTAAATGTGATTGGCGGCATGGCAAATCTTGAGGAGGCGCAGACAACAGAAAAGATGATTCTCGCGCTCAGCTCCCTCTTTCGCTATAATTTAAAAACACCGGAAGCGGAAGTGCTGCTCGTGCAGGAACTGAAAGTGCTGAAAGACTATATGTATCTGCAGCAGATGCGTTTCGGCGGCAGGATTTCCTATTCGATTGACTGTCTGGTAGACGCGGAAAAGGTGATGGTTCCGACCTTTACCTTTCAGCCGCTGGTGGAGAATGCGATTATTCACGGACTTTCTCCGAAAGAAGAGGGCGGGCGTATTGTAATACGTATCTGGCAGTGCGGCGAGATACTTACGATTACGGTAGCGGACACGGGAGTCGGCATGACGGGGGAGGAATTGGATATGCTAAACAGGAGATTAGACGGTGGAGCCGGCAGCCAGATCGGAATCTCCAACGTTTCACACAGAATTTATGCGCTTTATCCCAAAAGCAGTGTTGCCGTTTTCAGCACAAAAGGGGCCGGTACGGTTTTTGTGATAAAGATTCCACAGACAGGAGGCAGGTAATGTATCGGGTATTGATTGCGGATGATGAACCGATTGAACGACAGGTAGTCGGAAAAAAGATACGAAAGTATTTTAAGGATCAATTGGAAATCGTAGAAGCGGTAAACGGCAGGGAGGCGGTTGAACTGTTTGAAAAAAACGGGTGCCGGATTGCTCTGCTGGATATAGAAATGCCGGGTATGAACGGGCTGGAAGCTGCAGAACGGATCCGGGAAAAGGATAAGACGTGCAGCATCATATTTTTAACGGCATTTGACGAATTTAACTATGCAAAGCGGGCCATTCTGATCCATGCGCTGGATTATCTGCTAAAGCCAGGAACAGACGAGGAACTGATTGCCGTTTTGGAGGAGGCGATCCATATCGCAGATATGCGCGCGGCAAATGATTTGGAAATATCGCGCAAATTATCTGCAAAGAAGTCCGGAAAAAAAGAGGCGTCGGTTGACTGGCATACGGCAAAAAATCAAAGAGAGATCGAGCAGCTGCCGGAAAACATGCGTATCAAGGCAGTTACCAGAATGATACGGGCATTTATTGAGGAGCACTACAGAGAGGACATCTCGCTTCAGGATGTGGCGGGAGCTATGAATTATTCAGATGCCTACTTTTGCAAATTGTTTAAGCAGTGCTTTGACAAGAGCTTTATTGTTTATCTGTCCGAGTTTCGCGTGGAAAAGGCAAAAAAGCTGTTGGAGGATATTGTAGTCAGCGTCAGGGATATCAGTGCGGAAGTGGGCTATCATGACTCTAATTATTTTGCAAAAGTATTTAAACGTGTGACCGGGGTGACGCCAAGTGAATACAGACTGAAGATGCAGAGGAAAGAAGATTGAGGTTATGGGGAAGAAACAGATTTGCAGCGCCTTTATTTTGTCGATAATATTATTCGCATGGATTGGATATTTGTGGTATAATGAAAACGGAAAGGAGACAGATCCGGAATTTGTCTTTACTTATGCGGAAAATCAGCCCGAGGGTTATCCGACGACGCTTGGCGGCCAAAAATTTGCCGAGCTGGTGGAAGAACGGACAGACGGCAGGATAAAAATACTGGTATTCGCGAATGGAAAGCTCGGCACGGAGGGAGATGTGATCCGGCAGCTGCAGTATGGAGCCGTGGACTTTGCCCGGGTATCACTGTCTGAACTCTCCGGAGTAGTTCCGAAGATGAATGTCTTACAGATGCCCTATCTCTATACAGATTCGGCGCATATGTGGCGCATTTTAGACGGCGGTATCGGCGATTCATTTCTGGAGGAGCCAAAAAATCAGGAGATGATCGGGTTGTCCTGGTATGATGCGGGGGCCAGAAATTTTTATAATATGCTGCGGCCTGTCAGAAGTCCGGAGGATATGAAAGGGATGCGCATTCGGGTGCAGGATTCGGCGCTGATGACGGATGTGGTGGAAGCGCTCGGCGCGACGGCAGTCCCGATTGATTATTCCGAGGTATACTCTGCGCTGGAGCAGGGAAAGGTCGACGGAGCGGAAAATAACTGGCCGTCCTACGAGGCGACGCAGCATTACGAGACAGCGCCTTATTATACATTGGATGAACATACGAGAATACCGGAGATCCAGCTTAGTTCGAAACACACATGGGAGAAAATAAGCGAACGGGATCAGCAGGTGATTTTGGAATGTGCAAAAGAATCCGCAGTATACGAAAGAGAACTATGGAGAGAGCGCGAGGGAGAGTCGCGCAGCAGGGCCGAGCAGAAAGGCGCAATTACAGTGGAGCTTTCGGCGCAGGAAAAAGAACTGTTTTATGAGGCAGTGCAGGGCGTTTATGAAAAATACTGCTGTGATTACCGGGATATTATTGAGGCAATCCGGAAAGAAAGTTGACAGAAAGGCAAGGGTTTATGGGAAAGACAGAAAAAAACAGGGTGTGGAATTACAATGAGGAAATTTGTAAGGAATCGTGCGCAGAAGGCGTGGAGCGCAAAATTCTTGCCTATACGGACGAGCTGATGTGCGTAGAGAATCATTTTAAGGAGGGCGGTATCGGCGCAATGCACCATCATCCGCATACGCAGATCACTTATGTGGTGTCCGGGCAGTTTGAGTTTACCATAGGTGGAGAGAAAAAGATTGTAAACGCAGGGGATTCGATGCTGAAACGAGATTCCGTGGAACACGGCTGTGTCTGTTTAAAAGAGGGAATCCTGCTCGATATTTTTACTCCGATGAGGGAGGATTTTGTACAGGGACAAACGGAAGAAGAACGGGAAAACGCGGTTCTGCTGCAGGCAAAGGAGTCCGCAGAGGCACAGATGATGGCATTTTTTGACGCGGATGATCTGGAAGAGAAATATAATATCCTGTTGTCGCTGCGTGATCGGGTAGATAACCGTATGATTGATAACATGGCGGTCGCTCTGGATGTCGTGATACCGGACGGGGAAATCGATGTGCGTTACGAGTCGCTCAAACAGTGTGTCCGTACAAAACAGCGCTATGAAAATGACAGGCTGCGGTCTTAAGGCCGCGCGCCTGTCATTTTTATAGCAGCCCCATGCAGAGGAATATTCCGCAGAAGAAGTGCATGGGGCGCAGCGAGCAGGAAAAGATAAATCCTCTCTGCTCAATTGTATGGATAATACGTTCTGTCTGCGGCGTTCAGGATAATGAAAAGCGAATCATCTGATAGGAGGCTGCGGGGATTAAGAGCGTAACACTGCCATTCTCAAAAGCAGGGAGATCGGACAGTGTAATCGGCGCAACCGGCTGTGTATCAATTGTGTTTGTCTGATGCAGATCGTCGCATGTCATCTGCTGTATCATTGCAAGTTTGCCGGGTATATCGGCAGGCAGCGATATTGTTGTTTCTGCGGAATCGGTCAGGCTGCGGTTGATCAGGAAAAGTGTAAGCATGTCTTTCTTTTCGGAAAGAACGCAGGAGGCATCCAGATACGGAACCGAATCGCTGATTGCGCATCTGTAAGACGGGCATTCGATTTCTGCACGGATCGAACTGCCGCGGCCGTATTTTGCAGCTGCATAAAACGGGTGGTAAATGGTCTGTATGTAGGAGCCGCCGCCCGGAACTGTCATAATGGGTGCAATTACGTTCACCAGTTGTGCCAGACAGGCAATTTTTACGCGGTCGCTGTTTTTTAAGAGTGTGTTTATCATACCGGCTACGACAAGCGCATCGACAAATTCGTATTTTTCTTCTTCAATCGGACTTGCCTGCTGCCAGTGCGGCGGACGTTTGCCCTCTTTCTGGTAATGGAACCATACGTTCCACTCGTCGAACGAGAGGTAAATCTGTTTGTCCAGGTTCTTTTCTTTGCGTACTTCCTCACAGATAGCAGCCACTTCTCTGATAAAGGCATCCATATCTGTCGGCCGGGCCAGAAATGTCGGCAGATCGCCGTCGTTATCATTGTAATACTGGTGCAGAGAAAGATAATCGGCCCGCTCATAGCAGTGGCGCAAAACGGTGCGCTCCCAGCTGCCGAATGTCGGCATGTCTTTTGCGGAGCTGCCGCACAGAACAAGCTCAATTGAGGGATCCATCCATTTCATCATTTTGGCGGTTTCGCAGGCGATTCGTCCATATTCCTCCGCTGTCTTCATACAGATCTGCCACGGGCCGTCCATCTCGTTGCCCAGGCACCAGAGTTTAATGTCATGTGGTTTTTCGTAGCCGTGAGAGCGTCTCAGATCGCTGTAATATGTTCCGGAGGGAACATTGCAGTATTCCACCAGATTGGCTGCGTCCTGCGGGCCGCGCGTACCGAGGTTTACGGCCATCATAGGCGCAACGTTTGCCTTTTTGCAGAACTCAATAAATTCGTTGGTGCCGAATTCGTTTGTTTCGGTTGAAAACCAGGCAAGTTCGCGGCGTATTGGGCGCTCTTTTTTCGGTCCGACGCCGTCTTCCCACCTGTAACCCGATACAAAGTTACCGCCCGGATAACGGATACAGCCTAAGTTTAACGGGGCGATCAGGTCAAGCACATCCTGCCGCAGCCCGTTTTCGTCGGCTGCCGGATGCCCGGGTTCATAGATACCGGTGTAAATTGCGCGGCCCATATGTTCCAGGAATGAGCTGTAAATGCGCGGGTCGATCTCTGCAATTACATTGTCCGGGTTGATTTTGATCGTTGCATTCATATTTTTTCTCCTGTCCTATTTTAAATTATAAATAATGGTTTTCCCAAGCTGATCTGCCGCTGCCTGATCCAGAAGATATGCGGTGATTGCCAGAGCAAATGGAATTGCCGTTCCCATACCGCGGCTTGTGATAAGATTGCCGCAGACGCATACCTCGTCCATACAGATTTTTGCGCCGGTCAGTTTATCTTCAAAACCCGGATAGCAGGCGGCCTTTTTTCCATTTAAAATACCGGCGGCCCCCAATACGCTCGGCGCTGCACAGATGGCGGATACCAGCCTGCCTGTTTCTGCAAATGTTCGTATTACCCGGTTTACCGTTTCGTTTTCGCCAAGTTTTTGGGTGCCGGCCAATCCTCCCGGCAGAACAATGCCGTCAAGCGAATCAAAGTCTGTCTCAGCCAGGAGTTCGTCCGCAAGAAAAGAAATACCGTGCGAGCCGGTCACCTGTTTTTGCCCGGTCAGGGAAATCATAATAATTTCGACTCCGGCTCGGCGCATCAGGTCGACGACGGTAAGGCCTTCAATCTCCTCACATCCGTCTGCCATAAAAATTCCAATTTTACTCAAATTCGTATCCTCCTGTCATTTTGTTTTAAAAAATAAATCCAAATCAAGTATAAATCATTGAAAAAAATGCGTCAATCCTGTATTATCATCCTGTAAGCAAACCGTGTCATTGGAACAGTAAATTTTTTTATCTTCGGGAGGGTAACATGGAAATCGAGAGAAAATACCTTATACCAAAGCTGCCAAAACATTTGGAACAATATCCCTGTAAAGAAATCGAACAGGGCTATTTAAATACATTTCCCACCGTGCGGATCCGGCGCTCTGACGATACCTATACACTGACTTATAAAAGCAAGGGGTATATGGTGCGGGAGGAATATAACCTTCCCTTGGATCGGGATTCCTTTTACCACCTGCAAAAGAAAATTGACGGCAGGCTGATTCGAAAACATCGTTATCTGATTCCGTTTACCGATCGTACAGGCGGGCATACAATCGAACTTGACGTGTTTGACGGTGAACTTGCGCCGCTTTTGCTGGCGGAAGTGGAGTTTGCGACGGAGGAGGAGGCGAATGCGTTTATCCCGCCGGACTGGTTCGGGGAGGATGTGACTTTTTCTGATCAGTATCATAACAGTACGTTAAGCCGTATTAATAGAAATGATTCGTTACAAAATGAGGAGGCAGTAAGATGAATACTGACACGAAGCTGCTGGAGACAGAAACAAAGTTACTTATTGACAGAAGTCTTAAAAATCTCGGCTGGATAATTTAGAAGGCAAAGAAAAAAACGTTTTTTTTTTCAGGAGATCCGGTTTGAGAAAGAAAATTATCAGGCGGTAGATGGCCCGATTATGTTTTATATGCGAAAGAAAGCGGAAAACCGCTTATCATTATCGAGTCAAAAAGGAAAGGGGAAAGAATAGATCTTGCGCTGGAACAGGGAATCGTCATTGCAAGAGCAATGGAATAACTGCCCTTTTAACCGGAAATCCGCAAGTTCCCGGCGGGCAGCCTGCAGCTGGTATGATAATGAAGTTGTTAGCATGATTTCCTGGCACCGTTTTGGCACCAAGATAACTTTCTCCTTATCCATCCTTATTACATGTTGCCAGCACCATGTCTTTTATACTACTAAGGGAAAATATGATAAGAACCCTATTCACATAAATCGAACTTGTCAGTTTATTCTTCTGGCAACAATTTTATTTGATGCGTGCAAATGTTTCGGTACGTTTGGATG
>CAMUHN010000059.1 GCA_947088675.1 uncultured Roseburia sp. | reverse complement strand
AGTTGTTCTTAGCGAAACGCCCTCTGGCGTGAGCTTTAGAACTTCTTCTCACACTATTTCAATACAGAAACAGCAAGGTAATAGATCATGGGCGCCGTAAAAATGACGCTGTCAAACCGGTCCAAAATTCCGCCATGCCCGGGAATCAGCTTTCCGTAATCTTTGATGCCATAGTTTCTTTTGATGGCGGATGCCGTCAGGTCGCCGACCATTGATACAAGCGCCCCGGCTGCCGATACGGCGGCCAGCATCCAGATCAGTGTATCGTCAATCCCCATTGCACTTTGAAATACAAAAGCATAAAGCGCCGTTAAAAGCGCCGTACCGGCCACACCGCCAACCGCGCCTTCTATGGATTTTTTCGGACTTAATCTGGGCGACATTTTATGCTTTCCAATCAATACGCCAACACAGTATGCACAGGTATCGCATCCCCACGAACACAGAAAAATAAGCCAGACAATAAAAGCGCCCCGCTCCATCATTCGCGTCCGATACACATAAGAAAGCATTCCCGCAACATAAAAAACGCCAAAAAATGCCATCAGCATCTGTTCCGTTTTGTATTTTGGATAGGAAAATACATAAAAAAACATGAATAAGATCAGGACGCCCAGTACAAACATCATCGGGTCCTCTATCCAGCCGAAACGCAGATTCAAAAAGTAGAGCGCTGCCGCAAAATACCCCGCAGCTCCGGCCGGCGTTCTTTCGATCTGTACAATACGGTATAATTCAAACATACCGATCCACGATATCAGCAGTAAAGAGAACAGGAGCAGATCGCCTCCTGTTACAATCAGCGCCAGCGCTACAGCTACCAGCACAATACCGCTCAACAATCTTGTCTTAAACATAGCTTCCCTCCGGCAATTTATGCTTTCACTCCACCGAATCTTCTGTCCCTTCTATTATACGCTTCTATTGCCTGTTCCAATTCCTCTTTATGAAAAGCAGGCCACGGAACATCGGTAAAATAAAACTCACTGTAGGCAAACTGCCAGAGCAGATAATTCGAAAGCCGCTGTTCTCCGCCCGTTCGAATCAAAAGATCCGGGTCCGGCAGTTTTGCCGTATCGAGATAACCGGAAAACAATTCCTCGGTAATATCTTCCTTTTTCCTGTTACCCGCGTCCAGATCCTCATACATTTTTTTCATCGCACGTATCATTTCATCACGACTTCCGTAATTAATTGCAATCTGCAGGTTCAAACCGGTATTTTTTTCAGACGCCGCTTCCAGCTGCCGAATCTGTCCCTGAAATTTTTCAGTCAGCTTACTGGTGTCGCCAATGACCCTCACCCGCATATTATTCTCATCCGCCGTTTTGATACAGTTTTTCAGATAACTCTCCAGCAGCTTCATCAGGGCGGCTACTTCTCCTTCCGGTCTGCTCCAGTTTTCGGTAGAAAAGGCATATAACGTCAGATATTTAATCCCAAGATCATGCGCCGCTTTACAGACAGTCTCCACATTTTTTGCCCCGATCGTATGACCATAATTGCGCGGCATTCCTTTGCTCTTCGCCCATCTTCCGTTGCCGTCCAGTATAATTGCTACATGCTGCGGTATATTCATCTTTCTCCTCCCGAAGTTCTTATAATCGAAAATGAGGACACGAAATATGTCATGTCCCCATAAATGTATGGTGTGATGCTTCCTTTCATTCACACTTTAAACTGTCATTATTTCTTTTGATTTTACCTCAACCGATTTGTCGATTTCTGCGATAAACTTATCCGTCATTTTCTGCACTTTCTCTTCCAGTTCTTTGATCTCATCCTCTGAAACATCCGAAGACTTCGATAATTTCTTAAAAGAATCATTTGCGTCCCGTCGGATATTGCGAATTGCAACTTTCGCATTCTCGCCTTTCTTCTTAATATCCTTTGTAAGATCTTTTCTTCTCTCCTCGGTCAGTTCCGGAAACAGCAGACGAATTACCTTCCCGTCGTTTGTCGGATTGATTCCCAGATCGGAAGTAAGAATCGCTTTTTCAATCACTTTAACCATGGACGCTTCCCACGGCTGAATCTGGAGCATCCTTGGCTCCGGCACATTGACGTTTGCCACCTGCTGGATTGCTGTCGGCGTACCGTAATAGTCAACTTTAATTTTATCCAGCACATGCGGATTTGCACGTCCGGCACGGATACTGCCCAGCTCGTCGGACAGATTGCTCATCGTCTTTTTCATTTTATCTTCATACTGCACAATTCTCTCATCCATACTTACACCATATCCTTTTATACTGTTACTTTCGTTCCGCTAAACTGCCCTGTCATCGCCCTGACAATGCTGTCTTTTCCTTCCAGACCAAATACATACATCGGCATTTTCTGTTCCATACACAGAATGGACGCTGTGAGATCCACTACGGCAAGCTGCCTGTCAATCACTTCCTGAATGGAAACTTCCTCGTACTTTACCGCAGCGGGGTTGATCTTTGGATCACTGTCATAGATTCCGTCAATCGACTTCGCCAGAAAAATTCCGTCCGCCTCCATCTCAACCGCACGCAGCACAGTGCCTGTATCTGTTGAAAAGTACGGATGGCCCGTACCGCCGGCAAAAAATACAACGGTTCCATCCTCAAAATACCGGTTTGCACGGTCTTTCGAAAAAAGTTCTGTCATACTGCCGCAGGCAAACGGCGTCAGTATCTGTGTTTTCATACCGACAGAGCGGAAGATCTCCGACACATAGATACAGTTCATCACCGTCGCAAGCATACCGATCTGATCGGCCTTTGTCCGGTCAATTTTCCCGCTTGTTCTGCCTCGCCAGAAATTGCCGCCGCCTGTCACAATACCGATTTGCAGACCACTGGTATCCGATATCTGTTTGACCTGTTTCGCAACATCGGTTACGACTTCCTCGTCAAACCCCGTATGCTTTTCACCTGCAAGTGCCTCGCCGCTTAATTTCAGCAATATGCGCTTCATTCTCTATCCTCGTTTCTGCAATGCAGCCAAAATCTGCATCTGCTTTACTGGGCCTGTTCCGGCTCGCTCTCCTGCTCTTTTCCCTCTTCTGCAAACAGGCTTTCCACATTGACATCAGAATAGCACTGTGAACAGAAGCCTTCAATAACGGCTCCGTTATTAATCTGTACGGAACGCGATTTGATATTACCCATTACAACCGCTGAAGTGTCCACTACAACCGGCCCCTGCACATCAATATCGCCTTTGATTGCCCCTGCGATCACGGCGGAGGAAGAGGTCACGTTACCGATAATGACAGAACCCAGCCCGATCTTCACTGTGCCGGAGCTTACAACTTCTCCCTGTACTTTCGCCGTATCGGCAAAAAATTCGGATGCGTTGCTGTTTCCGGTCACGTTTCCTGTAACTGTCAGTTTTCCCTGACATCCGACATTTCCCTGTACATGACCACGGATATCCAAAGACCCGTTGGACGAAATATCGCCCTTAATCACAGTTCCTTCCGTGATAACTGTCACCTCGTCTGATACCGGTGTCTCCGCATTTACATTTGGTGTTACGTCTGCCATTTTTTTCTCCTCCTGTTTCTGGTTCGTTGTATTTTGTTCGGCCTTTGCCGGTTCCTGTTCTTCAATTTGTTTTTCCGGCTCTCTTTGCGCCTCTTTTTTCTCTATTTTTTCTTTTTTCTCTTTCTTCTCTGTTTTCTCTTCTTTCGGAAGCTCCGGCACAATAATATGAGACGGCTCCTCCGGTTCCGGAATACGGACAGGTTCTTCCCGTTTGATCTGTGACGGAACGACTGGCTCATGACGGATCGGAGGCTCGCTATGTACCTCCGGTACAGGTTTGACTGCGGGTATTGGCGCCGGATGAATCGGCTCCTTTGACTGTTCCTGTTTCATCACCTGTTCCAGCAGGCCGTCCAACTTGGAAAGCTCCGATTCCACATCCACTTCATCTTCGAGTGTGTTGACAACCATATCCCGGTTTCCGGCAGCCGCTTTTGCAGCTTCCTCATCCGGCATCAGCTCGTTAACCGCCTGTGATAAATCTTCTTTGAAATCTTTAAAAAAACCCATTCTTTTTCCTCCATATTATTTTTGCACTTCCACGCTGTCTGATTTTACATATTGTATTACATCCGACTGCTCATCGATCGGTAATATCTGTGCATTCATTGCAAAAAGCGCTTCAATCAGCGGCCCTGTCATTTCAGCTGTCGCAGTCTTATCCGCCGAATCATGCAGCAGCACAACCGACGTCTTATAGCGCGCGACATCTTCCGTGACATTTGCAATCATCTCCTCCGGCGTATATGCCGCCGCAGCATCCCCCGCCGAGACATTCCAGTCATAGTATACCACATTGTTTTCATTCAGGTAATGAATGCAGTATTCCATCGGAACATTGCTGATCTGATTGCTGCTCCCGCCCGGAAAGCGGTAGTATCTGCTTTCTACGCCCGTTACTTCGAAAAGATAATCTCTCAGCGCATGAAAATCCTGCTCAAAAGATTCTTCTGACTGATAGAGCTGGCTGTATTTATTGGAATAGGAATGCATCCCAAGTGTATGCCCTTCCTCGACAATGCGCTTATAAATTGCCTTTGACTCTTCGCTCTCGCTGCCTGTGACAAAAAAAGTCGCTTTCACGCCATACTGTTTTAATGTATCCAAAACGGATATCGTCACCTCGGAAGGTCCGTCATCAAATGTCAGATAAACTCTGTGCACATCCCCCTCTTCTGCCAGATTTTCCTCTTCGGAAATACCGACTGCCGGAGGAACGACAGGTTCCCATGCAAACAGCTCATTCGCTGCGTTATCGCCCTCTGTATCGTTCTCGGCCTGTCCGGCTGCCACCGACTCATTTTGTTCCGTCATATCTGCCCGGTCTGGCGCATCACTGGCTGCGTCTCCGGCAGACTGGGCTTTGGCCAGCTTCCCGACTCTGCGTTCGAGAGCAATGACTCTTGCAAACAGACAGCCAATCAGTACCATGGACAACACAATCCAGCCCACAATCATAAAAATCAACGTACTTTTTATCCTCGCAATCCGCTTTCTGCGTTTCAGCTGATCACGGACTGCATCTGAATCTTTTTCCTGCATGTGTTACCCCCAAAAGCAAACATTGATACTTTCTCATTGTATCACATTTTTTTTATTTTTAAAAGAAAAAAGTACAAAAAATCATAAATTTTTTACATTTTATGAAAAAACGAAAGGTTATCTGCTTTCAGACATCACTTTCGTCTATTGCATAAACCGAAGATAAATCTGATAACAGACCGGTATCACATAGGCAAATGTCAAAAGCGCTGCAAAAACGACAAGGAACACGGCTCCTGCCGCATATGCGCATACACCATAAATGCGCCGGATCAGCCGGTCTTTCTGCAAAAACGCTCCCAAAACCACCCACAAAAGCAATGCAATGACCGCGGCCAGAGAAAGAAAGCAGCCTTTTTTTAAGCCCCTTGGACAGAAAGAAAGCTCAATTTCATTGCGCCCCTCCCCGAGCGGAATTAACATCAGGTTCCCGTATAATCTTACGATCCCGGTTTCGACTCCGTTTACCGTACAGCGCCAGCCGTCATCTGCATTGATCGGCAAAAACAGATAGTTTCCTCCCTGTGAATCCAGAGAAATCCGACACCCCGTCTTTTCAATCCGGTAAGAAGACGCTCCCTTTGCAGACACCATGCACTCCTCAAACAAATCCAGATCAAGAATGCCCACATAGAACTTCTTCTGCGCATTTGTCTTCTGCAGATTCTGCCGTATGACAACGTCAACCGTTTCTGCCTCATAACAGCCAAGCGAAATAATTCCCTCATTCATCGGCACGGGATATTTTTTATTGTCAATCAGCGCATAAGTCGGAAACGGAATCTGTCTGCCGTTTACAAAAATTTCCGCCTCGGAAAACTGAGTCGAATACAGATAAAGCGCTCCCCTGCCCTCCACCCTGATTTTATAGGAAAGCTCCTCGCTTCCGTCCGCATCCGCAAACGTTTCCTCCCATGTTTTTATCAGCTGTTTCCCAAAAACCGCTTCCCCCAGCACAGACTGATTTTCAAACACATTTTCCGTAAAATAACGGTTTAACTGTTCATAGGTACATTCGCCGGTCACGATCCCGGGCCCGGGGCTGTTTCGATATTCATAAATCGAAAAATGTTCGGTCTTTTGTATTTCCTCACAGATCCCCTGCTCTTTTGCATGGATGCTCCATCCCCCGTCATCCGGTATCCTCGAACAGATCACATAGCGGTATCCGAGCAGCGCATCCGACAGCAGTGTCCCGCCCGTATCGCCAAGCCTCGTCCATGTCTGGGCATAGCCAAGCGCCCGGTTCATCTTAATCTGCTCCTCGGTCATCAGATGCAGATAATTGGAATAAGACGCGCTTTTTGCAATCAGAGGGTAGTTGTTATTTAACGATGCATCCGATGTCTTTATTTTGCGAAATACATCAACTGATCCGCCTTTCTCTCCGTCTCTTTCCGTCTCGTCTGCACTCCCTTCTTTCTGTCTTTCTGCGATACGGACAACAGCATCTCCCACTTCCTGCGCATCCGCGACAAAATAAGTCCCTCCGTCATGGAAATTGGGCCGGATCAGCGTATAACCCAAACCAACCGTTATCACGCCCCACGCCAGAAGCGAGGCTCCAACACAAACCTGCGCCGCCCTGCGCCGCCCCGGTTTCACATAATGCTGCCGCAGATCTGACAATCCCTCCGCTGCCGCGGCTAACACGGAAAAAACCATCATATACCCATACCGCATGGAAAAACACATATAAGTGCCCCTGTGCCAGACAATACTGATTGATTCCACAAAAACGGGAAGAATCATAAGCGCCAGCAGATAACTCCAGAAAACATGTTTTCTGTCTTTTTTCCACGAAAGAAGAAAACAAAGAAGCGGAAGTAACGCGCCAAAAAGCATCATATATTTATTCTTCGCATCCATTCCCGGCCATTTTAATAATTCAAGATAACCGGCAAAATCTGCCGTACTCTCGCCCGATACCCGATAGGAACCCAGAATGCCGCGGGCGGCGGGCGCAAAAAAAGCGGCGGAGAGCGCAAGCGCCAATAGCGTCGCCATGCCAAATTTTAAGATACTATCCCAGCTGACTTTCTTCTGCTCCCGATAAATAAAGAACCATCCCCCGGCAAAAAACACCATAAAAATACTGACCATATATGCCTGCGGGATATTCATAACAAAAATAAGCGCATAGCAGAGTACATAACCAACCGTATGCCGTCCCGGTTTCCAGCCAGGTTCCTTTCCGGCCATACAGATGAAATGGTAGAGAAGAAGCGGGAAAAACGCCGCCGTATCCAGCCAGGATAACCCATAATACAAAAAAGTATATCCGCTTAATGCATACGAAACTGCCGCGGCAATCCAAAAGATCCGATTTCTTTTCTCAAAACGGTTTGTGTGAGACAGGAAAAAATACATGGTCCCACCCATTGCAGTCATTTTGAGCAGGAGAAAAAATACCATGGAAGATTCAATCCAGCTTCTTTGAATCAATAAGAAAAAAAGGTTAAACGGACTTATCATCGTAAACTGCGAAGCAATGGCGGCAAAATTATTACCTCCTCCCACGTTCCAGTCAAACAGAAGCGCTCCGTCCCCGTGCAGAAAATCCCAAAGATGATAGTATACCGGAATGATCTGCTGTTCAAAATCTTCTATGGCAATCGCAGCCGGCCCAAAGGGAAAAATGCGGCGCCCCGCACAAACGCCCAGAAATATCAGGGAAATAACTCCGGCAACCACAAGATATCCAAACGAGTTTTCCCACCACTTTTTTCGATCCATCCAAACCCCGCTCCTTTTTCAACAACAAATCTTTCACTCTCCGCCAGCGCCAATCTGTTTCATCCGTTCCAGCTTTTCTTCTTTATAAGCAAAAAATCTGCCCAAATCCAGCGCGCCGCGAATTTCTTCCATCATCGTATTATAAAAATAAAGATTGTGCAGCACACAAAGACGCATCCCAAGCATTTCTTTTGCTTTGAGCAGATGACGGATATAAGCCCTGCTGTAACGCCTGCAGGCCGGACAGCCGCAGCCCTCCTCAATCGGTCTCATATCTTTTTCATATTTCTTATTGAACAGATTCCGTTTTCCCTGATTGGTATAGACATGCCCGTGACGCCCGTTTCTGGACGGATAAACACAGTCAAAAAAATCAATCCCCCGCGCCACGCCCTCCAATATGTTGGCCGGCGTTCCGACGCCCATCAAATAAGTCGGCTTTTCTTTTGGCAGAAAAGGCACGGTCTCTTCCAAGATATGATACATTTCTTCATGGCTCTCCCCGACTGCCAGCCCGCCGATGGCATAGCCGTCCAGTTCCATTTCGGCGATCGCCTTTGCATGGTCAATGCGGATATCACGAAAAATCGCGCCCTGGTTAATCCCAAACAACAGCTGATTCGGATTAATGGTTTCTTCCATCCGGTTCAGCTGCTTCATTTTTTCTTTGCAGCGCGCCAGCCATCTTGTTGTGCGGCAAACCGAATTTTCCACATACTGCCGGTCCGCAAGCGCAGGCGCACATTCGTCAAACGCCATCGCGATCGTAGAACCAAGATTGGACTGAATCTGCATACTCTCCTCCGGGCCCATAAATATCTTCGCCCCGTCCACATGCGAATGAAAATAAACGCCCTCCTCTTTGATTTTGCGAAGACCGGCAAGCGAAAATACCTGAAATCCGCCCGAATCCGTTAAAATAGGCCTCTCCCAGGACATAAAACGATGCAGCCCACCAACCTCTTTGATCAGCAAATCCCCGGGCCTCACATGCAGGTGATAGGTATTGGACAGTTCCACCTGACACTTAATTTCCATAAGGTCTTCCGTAGAAACGGCGCCTTTGATCGCCGCCGCGGTGCCGACATTCATAAATACCGGCGTCTGCACATCTCCATGCACGGTATGAAAAACGGCGCGTTTTGCACGCCCCTCCTGTTTTAACAACTGATACATAAAAATCCTCCGTTCCGAGAACGTTTACGTTCGAGGAACCGCAGGAGAAATCTGCGAATGCAGTTTCTCCTGTCGGATCAGGGCTTATTTGTGACGTTCTCGGCACAAATAGCCGTGTGATAAAATCAGCTGTCAAGCTGATTTTTCACACTAATCCTCCGTTTTGTTTTGTCCGGCATCTGTCAGCCTCTGCTGCGAGTTTTAGAAGTTCTTCTCACACTACTCGACGCAAAGCTTCGTCAGCACTTCAAAATATTGTGCAAATGTTTTGGCACAGCAGCCGGGATTGTCAATCACAATGCCCTCCACGCGCAGCCCGATCAGAGAAAACGCCATGGCGACACGATGATCTTCATATGTGCTGACCACGCCCGCGTGCGGCATCGACGGATGGATTACGACAGAGTCCGCCGACTCCTCACACGAAACGCCAAGTTTCGTAAGCTCCGTGACAATCACAGACAACCGATCCGACTCCTGTTTTCGGATATGGGCAATATTTGCAATCTTTACTTTGGAATCCGCAAACGGCGCAATCGCGGCAAGCGTAAGCGCCTGGTCGGAAAAATCGTTCATATCCACAGTAACGCCATGCAGCCTGCCCTCCGCCGGTCCTCTCACACATATCCCCTCTGACAGATCCTCTACCGCACATCCCATCTGTTTTAGCACTTCCAAAAATTTCAGATCGCCCTGCGAATTGTCATAATGTACGTTTTCTACTACGCTCGTCCCTCCTGTCAGCGCAGCCGCCGCATAAAAGTAACAGGCCGCCGACACATCCGGCTCTATTCTGTAAGTTTCTCTGTGACAGGAAGTATTGGCACCAACCGTATAACTTTTTCCGTCAAATCCGACAGAAACGCCAAACTCCTGCATCATTTTTCGGGTGATTCGAATATAGGATCCGTCTGTTTTTTCACTCGTGATATGAACGGAAAATCCCTGTTTTATCATCGGGCCAGTCAGCAGCAGCGCACTTAAGAACTGCGTGCTCCTGCTGATGTCCAGTTCCAGTTCAAGCGGACAATTCCCGGCCGATGATTCCCGGCCGATCATTTTATCAAAATCACGCCCGCGAATACACACAGGCAGAAATCCTTCCTGTTCCAGATAAGTAACCGAGGCGCCCGCACGTTCTAAAAGCTCAAACAACGGTTTCATCGGACGTCTTTTCATCTGCTCTGACGCCATTACCTTATAAACTCCGTCCGAAAAACCTGCCATCGCCGTAAGAAAACGCGCCGCCGTACCCGCGCTCCCCACATAAATCTCTGCTTCCTTTCGCGGAATTATGCCGCAGCGCCCACGCACCGTCACAATCTTCGTGTCCGCTTCCTCCGATATGTCAAAACCCAGAGCGCGCAGCGCCCCAAGAAAATATCCGGAATCATCCGAAAACAATACGCCCTCCAGCCTGACCGGCCCGTCCGAGAGCGCGGCGAGAAGCAGCGCCCTGTTTGTAATACTCTTCGAACCCGGAACTTTTACCATCCAGTCAACCGGATGCGTTAACGTCTTTACTTTATATTGCTCCAAACGTTTCTCTTCCACACTAACCCCCATGTCGCAGATTCGCTGCGACTCGTATCCAGACAGAAAATCCCCGTTTTTTGGGGGATTCTCTGGTGTGAGACTTGGAACTTTTCAGCGAAACGCCCCCTGACGTAAGCTTTAGAAGTTCTTCTCACACTACTTTCATATATCATTTGTGTTTTATAGTACCACATTTCGGTTGTCATGCAAAGACAAATCTTTTATAATAGGGAGGTACATGTTATCATTCACAGTCAGAAATACTGCGAATCGAAACAGGAAAGGAGAATTATCATGGCAGGATCTACCTACGGCAAAATCTTCCAAATCACAACCTGGGGGGAATCGCATGGATGCGGCATCGGCGTCGTAATTGACGGCTGTCCGGCAGGACTTCCCCTGTGTGAAGAGGACATACAGTCATTTCTTGACCGCAGGAAACCGGGGCAGTCCCGATATACAACTTCCCGCCGGGAGAGCGATACCGTCGAAATACTCTCCGGCATATTTGAGGGAAAAACAACCGGGACTCCGATTTCCCTGCTTGTTCGAAACACCGATCAGCGTTCCGGAGATTACGGCGATATCGCTTTATGCTACCGCCCCGGCCATGCAGACTACACCTACGATCAAAAATACGGATTCCGCGATTACAGAGGCGGCGGCCGTTCCTCCGGGCGTGAAACAATCGGCCGCGTTGCGGCGGGCGCAGTCGCAGTTAACATATTAAAACGCCTTAACATTTCACTCTTTGGGTATGTAAAATCCGTCGGGCCCGTCACAATTGATATGTCGCGTTTTGACGCAGACGAACGTGACAAAAACGCACTGTACATGCCGGATTGTGCAGCTGCAAAAGAGGCGCAGGCCTATCTTGACGACTGTATCAGAAATCAGAACTCCACCGGCGCCGTGATCGAGTGCAGAATCGACGGGATGCCGGCCGGAATCGGAGATCCCGTTTTTGACAAACTAAGCGCAAATCTGGCCAAAGCCATCTGTTCCATCGGCGCAGTCAAAGGATTTGAGATCGGAGACGGCTTCGTTGCAGCACGCGCAACCGGAAAAGAAAACAACGACGCGTTTTTCATCGATAAAAACGGATGCGTTCAAAAGAAAACAAATCATTCCGGCGGTATTTTGGGCGGCATAAGCGACAAAAGCCCCATTCTTCTGCGCGCAGCAGTCAAACCAACCCCCTCCATCAGCGCAGCGCAGCAGACCGTAAACAGCCTTGGAGAAGAGATTGAAATCAGCATCCGGGGCCGTCACGACCCGATTATCGCTCCGCGGGCCGTTGTCGTCGTCGAAAGCATGGCAGCTCTGACGATTTTAGACGCGCTCCTTGTCAATATGTCGGCACGGATGGATGCGCTGGAACAGTTCTATACCAGATAACATAATACCATGAACGGAAAAAGACACATTGATTCTCATGATATGTTACCGAAAATCAATGCGTCTTTTTAAATGTTACAAGCTTATTTTAACAATGGATTCAGCTGTTCTTCTCCTGCGGCATTTCCTCCCGGATCTCCTTTGTCCGGATCTCTTTACAGATATTCTCGATAAACTGCGTAAGCGGCATCACGCCCTCATCCCCGGCAAACCGGCTGCGGACAGAAACCGTATGATCCGCTTCTTCCTGCTGACCGACAACAAGCATGTACGGCAGTTTTGCGAGCCTTGCCTCGCGTATTTTGAACCCTATTTTTTCTGAACGGGCGTCAACGGTTACATCCACGCCGTTTGCCTTTAATTCTTTTGCGACTTCATTTGCATAGGCTTCAAATTTATCAGAGATCGGCAGTATACGCACCTGCTCTGCGCAAAGCCAGGTCGGAAATTTTCCCGCATACTTTTCGATCAGCCATGCGAGCGTCCTCTCGTAACATCCGATTGAAGTCCTGTGAATAATATACGGGCGCACCTTATCTCCATTCTGGTCGATATAATACATGTCAAACTGCTCCGCCAGCAGCGCATCCCACTGAATTGTGATCATCGTATCTTCTTTGCCGTATACGTTCTTCGCCTGAATATCGACTTTCGGCCCATAAAACGCCGCTTCGCCATCCTCCTCATAAAACGGAATTTCAAGCTGCGTAAGCACATCGCGGATACAGTCCTGCGTATGCTCCCATGTCTCTTCATCGCCGATATATTTTTCCTTATTGTTCGGATCCCATTTCGAAAGCCGATAAGTCACCTCACCGCCAAGGCCAAGCGTTTCCAGACAGTATTTTGCGAGAGCAAGGCATCCCTTAAACTCGTCAGCCATCTGGTCAGGCCTTACGATCAAATGTCCTTCCGAAATCGTAAACTGGCGGACACGCGTCAGTCCGTGCATCTCTCCGGAATCTTCCGCACGGAACAGCGTAGATGTTTCGCTCATACGATACGGCAGATCACGGTACGATTTCTGTGAATTTTTGAAAACATAATACTGGAACGGACAGGTCATCGGCCGCAGCGCAAATACTTCTTTGTCTGTCTCCTCGTCGCCGAGCACAAACATTCCTTCTTTATAGTGATCCCAGTGTCCCGACATTTTATACAGATCGGACTTTGCCATCAGCGGTGTTTTCGTACGGACATACCCCCATTCATTGTCCTCAAGATCCTCTATCCAGCGCTGAAGCTTCATAATCATTTTCGTACCCTTTGGCGTAAAGAGCGGAAGCCCCTGTCCGATCACGTCAACGGTTGTAAATAATCCCATCTCCCGGCCAAGCCTGTTATGGTCACGCCGCTTTGCATCCTCCATGCGCTCCAAATGCGCCGCCAGATCCTCTTTTTTGTTGTACGCAGTACCGTAAATACGCTGCAGCCGCGCCTTTTCGGAATCTCCCCGCCAGTATGCCATGGAAGAGGACGTCAGCTTAAATGCTTTGATGCCCTTTGTCGTCATAAGATGCGGTCCGGCGCAAAGATCGACAAAACCTCCCTGATCATAAAACGATATTTCCGCTTCTGCCGGCAGTTCTTCAATCAGTTCCACTTTAAACGGTTCTCCCTTTTCCTGCATAAATGCAACCGCTTTCTCTTTTGGCAGCGTAAACCGGGTAATTTCGTGCCCTTCTTTTATGATCTTCTTCATCTCTGCTTCAATCTGATCGAGATCGTCCCTGGAAAAAGGCTCCGCCTCAAAATCATAATAAAAACCGTCCTCGATCGCCGGGCCGATCGTAATCTTTGCATTCGGATAAAGACGTTTCACCGCCTCCGCAAGCACATGTGATGCCGTATGGCGTATCACGCGCAGCCCTTCCCGATCGTTTGCCGTGATTATATTCAGCGCGGCGTCCTCGCGGATGACCGTGCGCAGATCGACCACCCGGCCGTTTACCTCGCCGGCACACGCCGCCCGGGCAAGTCCCTCACTGATCTCTTTTGCAATTTCATAGACGGATTTCTCCCCGTCAAACTCTTTGACCGAACCGTCTTTCAATGTAATCTTCATATTTCTCCTCCATTCCAGTATTTAAATTTCCTGTCAGAAAACACCACGGATATATTTCCCTGCGTGACCGTCTGCAATCGAGCAGAGAAGACCTGTTTTCCCTGCCCGCCGTACGAGAGCCGACTGCAAAGCAGTAACTTCCTCTCCGCGAGCTGCGCATCATTTTTTATCTGATGCATGAGGTGCAATCGAGTAGGAAAGATTTCCCCCTACTCGCCGCACGGGGTGCGTGCAGCAAAGCTGCTAATTTCCTTACGCAACCCTGTGCATAAAAAACCCGGTGATACAGCATAACGCCATATCACCGGGACGACAGACTCATATCGTGGTTCCACCCAGTTTCGTCTCCTTACGCAAAAAAGGAAACCTTATTTTGATGATAACGGTATCGCCGGGCCGGATTGGGGCCGCTCCGAGACGGTCTTCGTTCACTTCCTGTAAGAGCGCTTCCAGCATATGCGCCCCTCTCTGTTACATTCCATGAATTACTCTTCTCTTCCATGCTTTCACAGGTTTTTCTTATTTTATACCAGTTTGCGCATTTTGTAAAGATAGAAATCATGGAATATCTGTGTCTGAATAATCATTCTAAAATAAAACTCATTCTTTTCTGCTGACGTCTTTCATCATCCGATATAATTTCGACTGCAGCAACGGACGTTCCATATAAATATCCCCGCCCGAATCCTGAACTGCTCCTTTTAAACTGCTTCCGCGACGAGATAAACATGCCACTGTAATCCGGTTTGCCCTGTCACATTCGCGTATCTGTCTCACTGCGCTGCCGATCTGCTCCTGATCCATATTACAGGATAACAGGCACAGGTCATAGCCTGCCCCCCGGTCACCGGCCTCTCTTATCATCTGCAATGCAAGTCTGACATTGTCTGCAATCTCACATGAAATTCCAAGCCTGCCAAATGCGCGCGCCGTGTAACCTGCGGTAATCCGGTCTCCGTCAACGATCAGCGCCCTCATCAAATCAAACCGCTTCATTGAAGATAATCTATTTTTCGTCACTTCCTCATGCATTCTCGATAAGTCTGCTGTCACTCTTGCGGCCTCCTTCGTCAATATTTGTATCGTATTTCAAACTCGTTGATAAAGTATATCGACCATGCATTTATTGCTATCGCCGTAACAATTACAGTATATCCTATTTTTTCACTTTCGGATAGACTTTTTTGCGTAAAATGTCGTAAAATGCGCCAAAACCCGGGTGTTAACGCCATTTTGCGACTTTATTCGACACAGCTCATTATCTATATCAACAATTATTTCAAAAAATAAAGATCTATAACTACAATTATAGTGAAAATCTCAAACCTTTTGGATAATGATTCTTTAATATGCCTTTGGCTAACTTTCCCCATCCGATTCCATACCCGTCAACCGAGATCAGATACCAGCCGTTCTCTCCGTGGTATGAAATCGTCTGTCCATTTAAGTATGCACGGATTTCTTTGCTGTTATACGGAAAATCTGCCAGGTAAACCGCGTGTTCCGGCTTTATTGCAAGCGCAAGCGCATGCGACGGTTCTAATCTGTTCTTTTTTAAGGTTCCAAGCCAAAGCCCTGGTCTGAGCACTTTCAGCTTTTGCACAGACGGCATTCCCTGCGGGATTCGGTATAGTTGATCGCCAAAACGAAGCATCTTCCCTTCATACGGAAATTTTAACATTTCATCTGCAAATTTCCTCCACTCAACGCGGCCAGCCTCCCCTTTGGCGAGTCCTCGTTCCTCTTTGTATCGGAAACCTGTGGAGAGCAGATTTTCCCTGCATCCGCCATGCTTTTTCAGCACAGCAATAAAATGTCCTTCTCCATCCATCCTGTGCGGAAACAGACGAATGGTGTGTTCCAGCCCTTTGGCCGAATACTCTGCAAAATCCGGCATACCGCTGCTCATACCGGCCTGCCTGTTTACCGGTACAATAGAAAATTCGGGATGACGCCTTAAAAAACGGCTGATACTGCCCTCGTTTTCTTCGGGTGCAAACGTACAGGTTGAATAGACCATCTTTCCGCCAGGCGCCAGCATGGATGCGGCACAGTCTAAAATCTTATCCTGCCTGTCTGCACAAAGCGCAATATTTTCTCTGCTCCACTCTCTGACGGCCTCCTCGTTTTTCCGGAACATCCCCTCGCCGGAACAGGGTGCATCCACTAAAATCCGCGTAAAAAATCTGTCAAACACACGGCAGAGCTTTTCCGGCGTTTCATTTAACACCATTGCATTTGTAATGCCCATACGCTCCATATTCTGCGAGAGTATTCTGGCACGCGTCGGATGAATCTCATTGCTGATCAAAATGCCTTTTCCACCCATCCTTGCAGCAATCTGCGTACTCTTCCCGCCCGGTGCGGCACACAGATCCAAAATGCGCTCCTGTTCCATCTGTTCTTCACCGATGGGACTGCCGTTATCCTCCGTCATCAAATACCCGGCCGGCGCCATTGCACTCGGTTCCTGCATATAATATACGCCGGCCTCATGATAAGGGTGCTTCCCCGGCGCATCATCCTCCTGATAATAATAACCGCACGGTTCCCACGAAACCGGCCGAAGTGTAAAAGGCGAAATCTTCAGAAATCTCTCCCTGTCCGCTTTCCCGCTGTTTACACGCAGCGCGCGAAACGCCGGTTTTTCATAGGTGAGAAGAAAATCGTCAAGTTCGCTTCCCAGCAGCTGCCCCATCCTCTCCACAAACGGTCTCGGAAGCATCCTCCTTACGCTCCCGCACTGACTGCAATATCCCATCCAAATCCACCTCATCCATCAGAAATGTTTTGCCTTTCGGCTGGCCGTCCATATAAGTCTCTCTGATCTCACGCTGCACCGATTCAATTTCCTGTTCCAGATCTCTTGCAGAGAGCAGCCTGCAGCCGACGCCCCGTATAATGATCTGTTCCATGCCGTCCGATGTTGCGACACTCACCTGATATTTTGCGGCATTGTCATGGGCAAACCGTTCGATATAATGGTCCGCCGTCTCTGCCTCTTTCGTGTAAACGACATGAATATTATGATAATCAAAAAACTCGGCTTTATGGCCCGCCACCCGGTAGGCGTCGAAAACCACAATCACCTGTGCGCCGCAGACCGCCTGATAATTGCACATTATATCCAAAAGACGGCCGCGCGCACTCTCAAAATTCTCTTCGGCAAGTCTTTTTAATTTGTTCCAGGCGAAGATGATATTGTAACCGTCCACCAGCAGATATTCCTCACGGCGCGGTTTCTGTCTGTATGTCCTTGTGACCGGCGCGGCTTTTACCGCTTTCTCACTGCGGCTCTTTCTCTGATAACCGGACTTACCGCCGGCCGCATGATCTCTTTTATTCGCACTGACGGCACGTGAAAGTATCCGGTCTATTTCCTCCGTTCCAAGAAAAACCTCTTCTTTTTGAGGCCGCTCTGTTCGCTGCGCCCGGGCATCCTCTTCATAATCCCCTGCTGCAGCAGATCCTTTTTTTGCTTCTTTCGAAAAAATACTCTCCAGATGCATATATTCCGGCACACGAAACCACTCCACAATAAAACCGGCTCCATGCGCACAGAACACAGAATCCGGCGTATTGGCAAGATCGCCTGCCGCGTCATATCCGGCCGCTTCTATTACCTCATCCGCATTGTGGCATGGCGCATAACCGCCAAAAGCTACCGTAAGACGTCCCTGCCCTTTTGTGTAAGAGAGCACTTCTTTCTGATAATGCTGCATTGTGGCAACAGGAGCGCTTCCGGTCAGAGTCCGAAACTCACCGTCCTGTCCGGTCTGTTCGCAGTCATCCAATACCGCGGTCCCATACATGCGCTCGATATCCGTCATCGCACGCCCGACTGCAAACTGCGGCACGGTAAGCGAAAACAGATAGACAGGCTCCAGCAGCACAGACTTCGCCTGCATCACTCCCTGTCTGACTGCGCGGTACGTCGCCTGTCGAAAGTCGCCCCCCTCCGTATGCTTTTGATGTGCACGCCCTGATTTTAACGTAATTTTGATATCCGTAAGCGCAGCGCCGGTTAAAACCCCGATATGCTCCCGCTCCGCCAGATGCGTTAAAATCAGACGCTGCCAGTTTTTGCTCAGCACATCTTCGCTGCAGTCCGCTGCAAATACAACGCCGCTTCCCGCCGGAAGCGGCTCCAGCAAAAGATGCACTTCGGCATAATGGCGCAGCGGCTCAAAGTGCCCGACCCCTTCTGTGCGGGAAGCAATCGTCTCTTTGTATACAATATTGCCCTCCCCAAATGTCACAGCAAGGCCAAAACGCTCATGCAGCAGATTTTTTAATATTTCCATCTGCACCTCACCCATCAGCCTGACCTGAATTTCTTTTAATTCTTCTTTCCATATAATCTGCAGCTGGGGGTCTTCTTCCTCAAGCTCCCGCAGCTTTGGCAGAACGGCAGCCGCGTCCATTCCGTCCGGCAGACCGATCTGACAGGTAAGCACCGGACAAAGACAGGGGGCAAAGACATTTTTCTCGTTTCCAATGCCCTCGCCCGCATAAGTCTGACTGAGCCCAGTCACCGCACAGACAGTACCTGCGGGCGCCTCGTCCGCCGTCTCATATTTCTCACCGGAATACAGGCGGATCTGACTGACCTTTTCCTCCCATTCTGTTTCCTCCCCGGCCGACGGCCGCCATTTGCCGCCCCGTATCGTCTGGCGCACTTTTAAGCTGCCCCCCGTAACTTTCAGGCAGGTCATGCGTTTTCCCTGCCCATCGCGCATAATTTTAAATACCCGTGCTCCAAACAGATCCGGATATTCTTTTCCTTTTGTATAGGTGGTAAATCCCCGAAAAAACTCTTCCACACCGATATTTTTCAGCGCCGACCCAAAATAACACGGAAACAGTCTGCGCAGCGAGATCAGACGACGTATCTCATCTTCCTCTACGCTGCCGTTTTCAAAATACTGTTCCATCGCCCTCTCTCCTAACGAGGCGATATCTTCATAAAAGGAATCCGTCCCCGCGTCGCAAAAATCCACACAGTCTTCGTCAAGCTTCTGTTTCAGCTCTGCCAGAAGCGCGGTTTTTTCGATACCGTCCTGATCCATTTTATTGACAAACAAAAATACGGGAATCTGATATTTTTTCAACAGATTCCACAGCGTCTTTGTGTGCCCCTGAACGCCGTCCGCCCCGCTGATCACCAGAATTGCATAGTCCAGCACGCACAGCACGCGCTCTGTTTCCGACGAAAAATCCACATGTCCGGGAGTGTCAAGAAGCGTCAGCTCCAGTTCGGGCAGACGTATGATCGCCTGTTTGGAAAAAATCGTAATCCCGCGCGCTCTCTCCATACGATCCGTATCAAAAAAGGAATCTCCTTTGTCCACACGTCCCGTCTTTCGAATCAGCCCGCCCAGATATAAGAACTGTTCCAAAAGCGTTGTCTTTCCGGCGTCTACATGAGCCAGTACCGCAGCGCAAACCTGTTTTGCCGTCTTCTTTCCAGATGTCTCTACCATCAAAGCAACCCTCTACAGCATCAGCTTACGATATCTGTTCATTGCAGCAAAAATTTCCTGACGCCTTGGCGCCGCCAGATTGCAGGGAATATAGCTTCCGTCGCAGACAGATGCGATCCCCAGATCCTCCATGCGCCGCACAAGCGCGTCTACCGCCTGCGTAAGCGTCTTTTTCCCGTCAAACACATGACACTGCGCATATTTGATCAGATATCCCAGCAGATTCAGCTGCTCCTGATCCGCAAGCTGTTCCAGATAGCGCACATCTATCGTGTCATGCGCAAGCGTAATTCCGTCAAGCCCCGTCGTCTTTATTTTAAATCTTGGGTCCAGAAAACTTTTGTCCGGTTTTATCATTCTTCGAAAATCAGGCGATCTCCAGGGCGACGGTTTTTCCTGCGCGAGGGGATACTGCGCTGCCGCCCGCTTCGCTTCCTCTGTGATCTCACAGGGCTTATAGTGATTCATCTGAATGATACAGTCCGCTTTGTGAAAATAGGAACCGCTGCTGCCGGCCACCAGAATCGTCGAGATGCCGCATGCTGTATACAACTCTTCTACCCGGTCGATAAACGGCGTAATCGGCTCACTTTCCCTGTTTACGACGCGCTGCATCAGTTCGTCGCGTATCATAAAATTTGTCGCCGACGTATCCTCGTCCATCAAGAAAGTTTTTGCACCGGCTTCGACTGCTTCTATGACGCCGGCTGCCTGCGAAGTGCTGCCGCTGGCATCCTCTGTATAAAAATGTACGGTATCTTTCTTATTTGGCAGATTGCTGATAAACATGGAGATATCTGTGCGCTTAATGCTGCGCCCGTCCTCTGCGCGAAGTTTTACCGCGCTCTCCTCCGTAATTACAAATTCCCTGCCGTCCCCTGCAATATGCGGATAAACGCCGGACTCAAGCGCTTTTAACAGAGTTGATTTTCCGTGATATCCCCCTCCTACGATCAGGGTAATTCCTCGTTTGATTCCCATTCCCCTGATTGTCCCGTGAAAAGGAAGCTTTAGCTCTGTCTCCATAGAGGCCGGCGATTCAAATGCAACCGCGCCTTTCATCGGCAGTCCGGAAATGCCGGACTCTCTGGGCAGCACCGCTCCGTTCGCAACAAACGCCGCCAGATTTCTGTTTTTCAGTTCCTGCCTGATGTAAATCTGATCCATTGCCAGCTGATAAACGCGCTCGACTTCTTTTGCATTTAACGCGGCGTAATAAAGAGAACCCAGAATGCAGGGAGGCAGGATATCATAAATAATTTTAATCAGTTCCCACGCATTGATCGTTCGGCCGTTTGCCGGAAAACCGATCTCAAAACGCACGGTAATGCCGCCGTTTTTTTCGTCAATTTGAAGCGCGCTGCGCTCTAACACTTCCTGGCCCGGACGCGTTACAAAAAGCAGTCCGCTCTTTCCTGAACCGGATGGACGGACTGACGCTTTTCTTAAATTTTTTCCAAACCGGCGCAGCAGATCATCCGCAAGCGCAATACGGCATTCTTTTTCTCTGTAATACTCCGCCGGAAACCCGGCGGCGTCCCCCCGTATATGAACGCTGACTTTCGACGGGGATGCAAACGGATCCCCCTGCACATGATCAATCGTAAAAACGTATTTTTTAAAATCGTAACTCCCTCTTGTATCTTTGTACGCCGGATAACCTTTTTTGTCGATCCGCTGCAATATATTTTTCAGCTCCGTCTGTGGCTGCATCTTCCTCTCCTCCTGTTACTGTTTTTTAGACAGGCCCTGTTTTAACTCTGCCAGAAGTTTTGCTTTTCTCACTCCTACCAGCAGATTGTCCCTGTAGTCGGCATAACGCGCACATTCATGCTCCGCCAGAAATTTTACCGCATCCTCGCAGACTGTAAGCTCCGTCACAAAAACGACCATCTCCTGCCCCTTTTCAAAAGCGGCTTCCATAAAATCAAACGCATACTCAAGAGACTGCGCCGTGTTCTGCTCAATCTGCTCTAACTTTGCGCACTGCCTTTCAAACGACTGTTTCGTCTCATCGAAAATAACCTGAACCGGCTTTCCCGCATCCGGCTCATTTTCCAGCATCAGGCCAAGAAGCGTCCGCTGCCAGGATTCCTCCTCACGCGTATAAAATCCGCTGTTTCTGCGGATAAAAAAGCTCTTTTCCCATT
>CAMUHN010000058.1 GCA_947088675.1 uncultured Roseburia sp. | reverse complement strand
CAAAGAAACCAAAGACCAAAAGACAAGCACCGTGGAAATGTGTATAACTTGCTATCTTATGGAGTTATGCACATTACGCACAGTGCCGACTACTAAATCCCACCCTTTTCTATCTTTCTTATATTGAAATTCAAACAAGTCTACGGAGCGTGGATTGTCAGCGTAGACTTTTTACGTTAGACTAAATTTCGAGGTGAAAAGAATGGATATAAAAAGAAAAAAAAATTATTGCAGCAATGGAAAAACCGCCGTCCACAAATGGGTGTAATTTCATTCCGGTGCAAAAAAACAGGAGAATCCTTTTTGGGAATTTCAAAAGACACGAAAGCGGATTTTAACAGCAACCGCTTTCAGCTATCAGCAGGGATGCATCCAAACAAAAGGCTTGCTGAACTTTGGAATCAGTATGGGGAAGGAGGGTTTGAGCTTTCGGTAGTAAAAGTTCTGAAATATGAAAATCCAGATGACGACCATTCGGAAGAATTGGAAAAATTAAGGGAACAATGCTTTGCAGTTGACACGAAAGCGAGGAAGATATGGAAATAGCAGACAATATTGTAGTTGTGTCAGAAGAGTATGACCGTATTGACGGACGGAATGCATATCGTTCAGACATAAAAAGGCTTACAGTTGGTATGCCTGTTATGGAAGAATACAAAAATATGCAGATTGCCATGCAGATTTGGAAAGAAAAGGAAGATGGAACACTAAGTATTGCTATGGAACTGCCAATCCACCACATAATGGATTTCATGCTGCTTTTAAGCCGTACCATGTTGTACTTTCGAGAAGCATACCGCCACCCTTTATTGTATAATCCAGACAATCCAGTAATTGAACGGATAGGCGTACAGGGAGCTGTAATGCAAAAGCTCGTCTGGAAAAAACCTGCCACCCGTATAGAAAGCCATGCGGAACACCGTATATGCGAGGAAGTGAAACGAAACTGGACACGTGGGGAAATGAAAATAACAAACATTTTGTTGGAGGGGGACGCAGGCTCCGGGAAAACCCAATTAGCGAAAGCCCTTTCCGCAGATTTCGGTCTGCCTTATACAAAAGTGACCTGTTTTGCAGATATGGACAAGTCGGATATTTTGGGTTCTATTCTCCCGGTGCTGCCCGACGAAAAAGCAGAGTCGGCAAATGTTGAATACAAATATTATCCGTCAGAAATTGTCAGAGCCTATGAAAATGGCTGGTTACTTGAGATACAAGAACCGACGGTTATCCGTGACGCAGCAGTGCTGATGGCGTTAAATTCTGCCCTTGAGCCAGATGGAAGTATCAATCTTCCAACACGTATCGTACACCGCCATCCGGATTTTATGGCAGTGATTACAACAAACAGAGGCTATAATGGTTGCCGCCCACTCAATGAGGCTTTGCGGGACAGAGTGCATCACAGCGAAAAAATGGATTTGCCGGAAATCAATGTTATGGTGGAACGGGCAGCGGCGAAAATGGAATGTACGAATGAAACTTTATTGTATACATTTACGAAAACCATTATGGAATTGGATAAAACAGCGAAAGCCAATGCCATCAAAGGCGTGGCGGGGATGCGCTCTTATTTCTTTTGGACAGATGCAGTCCTGCAAGGTTCAGAAACCATTGATGCCCTATATCATAAAGTGATTTATAAAATAACCACAGATGAGGAAGAGATTGCCATTCTGGAGAAAGCCCTGTCAGAACGGGGATTATTAACAGCCTTAGAGGACGTTTCTGTTTCTTTGTCTAAAGCAAATGGAGATGTCATGGAAATTCATACAGAGGGAAAGAATGATATGCTCAAAGTCCCCTTAAGTACAGATATTCAGCCAGCGGCTGCTTTGAAAAAATCCCCGGACAGTGAAGGCATTTCGGCATATGTTCCAGAATCGTCAATAAAATCCAGAGAATCGGATAACAGCGAGGAAGGCGCGCCAATCTGCCATGAATTAACTCCCGAAGAACAGGCTGCGCTTGCAGAAGAAAAAAAGGCTTTCCGCAAGCGTCTGAACCAGCAGGCGAGGGAATTAGTGAAAGGAACTTCTCACGAAAAAGTCGCCATGATTGTCCATCGTCCAGAAGCAACATTGGCACACCACCGTGAGTATCATAAAATGGTTTCAGAATTGATGCCCGTTATTAGGGAATTGATACGAAAAACAACCCCACTCTTAGAGCATGAAGTTTCAGTAGATTTTAGCAAGAATTGTGTTTATGGTACAAAATTTCATGCCGAAAAGGTATCTTTTCAAGACCATCGGTACTTTTCAAAGAAAAGATCGCCGGAAGAAGAACCGTCGCTTGCGGTGGCATTGCGTATTGACCAGTCAGCATCCATGAAAGCGTTAGGACGGTTAGAAGCAGCGAAGCAGGCTGCTATTGCGGTATATGAGTTTTGCACGGCATGTAATATACCAGTGTTGATTTATGGCGATACGGCAGACCGTTCACCGATAGAGAGAATGTCAATGTATTCCTATATTGACTGGGAAGAACCGGGGCTAAATGATAAATATGCTCTTATGGCAATTCAGAGTCATAGTAATAACAGGGACGGAATGGCACTTCGGATTCTTGCAGAAAAGCTGGTAAAGATTCCACAGACAACAAAACTGTTGATTAGCATCAGTGACGGGCAGCCGAAAGCCATGCCGGATTATACTGGAAAAGCAGCCATAGATGATATGAAACAGATTATCAGTGAATACAGCCGCAAAGGGATTCTGTTTCTGGCTGCTGCAATCGGACAGGACAAAGATACAATCAGTGATATTTATGGACAAGAACGGTTTTTAGATATGTCAGACCTATGGCAGCTGCCGATACAACTGGTTCGTATCATTTCCAGATTTCTATAAAGGTGATATGATAAAGCGAGGAGGCGGAAACTATGGACTGCGCTAAAATCGGAAAGCTAATTGAACATTTACGAAAGGAAAAGGGATTGACACAAAAAGAGGTTGCAGAACAGTTAAATATCAGCAATAAAACGGTTTCAAAATGGGAATGCGGAAAAGGTGCGCCAGATGTTTCACTTTGGGAGGGGCTTTCTGTAATATTGGGTGCAGATATTTTAAAATTACTGCAAGGAGAACTGAACCCTAACCGTCTGGATATTGGAAAGATTGAGAATATTCGGTTTTATGTCTGTCCAAGCTGCGGAAACATTTTGACAAGTACAAGTAAAGCAGGTATTTCATGTTGCGGACGCCGCCTTTCTCCACTTTCCGCTGTAACGGAAATAACAGGACATGAAATTTCAGTGGAAGAAATGGATACGGATTATTTTATAACCATCAAACATGATATGAGTAAAAAGCACTATATTTCTTTTGCGGCATATGTGTATGACGACCCCATCTGGTTTCAGCGGTTTTACCCGGAACAAAGTCCGGCATTTCGTATGCCGGTGATGAAAGGCGGCGGAAATTTATACTTGTATTGTACGAAAGACGGATTGTTTAAATATTCTGGATTATGGAAAATAGCTATCAAGAATATGTGATATAAAAAGTTCTGTTCAATATGTTATATCATTATGAATTTTATGATATAACTGCAATAATATAATTCTTATTGAGAGATAAATAGGGGGATTTTCTGATTTTGTCAAGATTAGTTGACACATTTTCCTCAAGGATTTTGTATCCTATGCTGCCTCTTTCAAGGAATCATAATACCGCTGTCGTTTGACCATCGGAGGAAGCCCGCCACTAGCAGAGCATATCCTCCGGTTATTCCAGCAGCTGATAAAATACCTCCAGATGATAGTCCTGAGTTCATCCGTGGTCATTTCTTCTATGTCATAACGCTCATACAGTAATTCTGACTTCATTCTGGCCCGCATGCTCTCACAGCGGGCATTACCGTGGCATCTGCCTCCTGCGCTGTTCATGCTTTGCTGTATGTCATTGCTGACCGCATCCCGGTAAAACCGGCCGGTATGCCATATAAGAACTCATGCAATACTCTTTATCTGTCAATCTGTTCTGCCTCCTTCATGTTCTCTCGCATGTTCAAGCGCTTTCGTAATCAGTGTTGATGAAATCCCCTTCGTATACGGAAAATATGCCTTTGCATTTTTAAGCAGATTCAGATGTCCAGTATGAAATAAATCAAATACACCAGCGGTATATCCTATCACCATTTTCTAATTCCTCCTGATCCTGTGTAATCTCCCGACAGGCCTAATAACGCTCCGTCAAAACAGAAAAATGCTCCAAAACAGCACTCTTTTTGGAGCGCCGTTTTGGAGCGGCTGTCACTGCCAGTCCATACTGCCGTGCATGAAGGCGGGTCTGCGATACATGGAACCTGCCGGAAAGTTCGGATACCTGCCTGTGAGATGGTGAATAACCGGATCCTGAATGATGATGCTGCTTTATGCAGGACGTGCTGTCACAATCGTTCCCCCGTCCTGCATGTAATCCTGAAAACTGTTAAAAAATTCATCTTTCCATCTGACTTGTCCAAACCTTCTTATATTGCGTCATCTGCAAAATTCCTTATTTACAGTTCTTAAATCACCACTCAAATACTTTTTTAATCTCCCTGACCTCCTCCTGCTGTGGACAGAATTTCACTCTGACAGGAATCCCGGTCTGTTCTGTCATAATGAGAAGTACCCAGTCTTTCTCTTCGCCTGCTGACGGTGCCGAAACGGTAAGATCTGCACCCGCGAGGATAATTGTCTCAGGCTGGTCAGTAGTTGTCTGTTCATCTTTGTAAAATTTTCCATCCCTTGGATTATACCACCATAGAAATACTTTATTATGAGGCGCATCCCACAAGGCATCCAGTTTAAGCGCTGCTGTCCCTCCGCTTGGAAAGTACACGCAGAGCGTTTTCCGGTCGGAACTTGCGCACGCCTGGATATGCAGATCCATTTTATCATTTGGCATCTCCGGACAGATTTCCCAGACAGGCTGATAGGTCATGATCTGCAGATCATCTAACAGCGCCCGTATATACCGGATCTGTTCAGCCCCTTCGTAATGCAGCGCATCATACCATGTACAGGGGTTAAAATCACTGCGCTCCTTCTCCGAGATACTGCACCACACACATCCATGCCCGTAGGTGTGGCCAAAAGCGCCTGAAAACAATGCCCAATAAGCACGCTTGCGCACCATCCATGAGCCATGAAAAGGCGTATTCTCATCTATGGGCCACATTACCGGCATCAGCTCGTAGGCTGGTTCTCCATCCCACACAGGCATAATGCGCGTTCTGCGGTACTCCTTTTCAACTAATTCATAGTTCTTAGGCGCTGCCCCATGGCCGGACTGAAGCATGATATAGCGAATCCATGCCTCGTCGTCCGTCCAGTAAGACATGGTGGAGCATTCGCCGGTCTCCGCTTCATGACATGCATGATATGTAATCGGCAGTTCATTCCATGCCAGGTCTTTCTGGTCATATTTCAGTTCTTTATTCAGCACGCCCTTTGCCAGTCCCTCTGCCATCCGCCGCCAGACATTTTTATAGTCCACGCCCAGATGAATCGGCTGCCGGTCTCCGCCCAGACACCAGAGAATGTTATTCCTGTCTTTGTAGCGGTGTCCGATCCACTGTCCATAGCGATATGCGTTTTCCTCAGTCACTGTCTTATCAAATGTCTGTCCCATCCAGTTACAGCCCACAACCAGCTGCCCCCACACAGGCAGAAGCAGCACATAAAATCCATACGCTTCCGCCCGGTCAAGAATCCAGTCCAGATATTCAAAATATTTCTCATTCGGGGTATTCAGGTCGTTATTCAGCAAGGCTTTCTCCCCGGCAGGATTTCGCATCTCCACATCCTGCTCCGGATCCAGCGCCACGATCTGCAGTACGGTAAATCCCTGGTCTTTCCGTGTCTTCATATAATATTCTACATCATCCCATTTTATGCGCTGCGGCATTGTCCACACCGTATCTGCAAGCCATGTGAACGGCGTATTGTCCGCCTGGACAAAGTAGCGGTTATTTTCCGAGATTTTCAGTTTTTCCATATGATTCCTTTCCCTTTTCACAAAACAGCCTTTGCCTTCTGCGGCTGCAATTATCCTTTTTAATGCCGAATATTTGTTTTGTATTGGTTTAGCAATTTTTCAGATGTGTATCAAACGCCTCCATTTGCCCGGGTGTCAGATTTACAAACGGCGTATCGTTAAGCATAATCACCGTCATGTCGCGCATTCCGGCTGGTACTGCCTTCCATTCCGGAATGAACTTTTCCACCACGGCCATCGCGGTATCGCTTTCCAGCAATTCACGAAACGGCGATTTTGATGAATAGATCTTGATAATCGGCATCTCCGGCATATATGTATATTCATAGGTTCCTGCGGGCACCTCGACCGGCTCTCTTACAGTATTGGGCAGGACAATCTTTGCCGACGCGCCAAACGGCACTGTCACCTTCAGCTGGAATTCCCCGCTCTTTTCCACATTCCAGCAAATCTCATAAATACCTGCAATGGACTGATATTTCATGGCACAGGACGTAATCCGGTAATCCGGCTGCGGCGCGATTGTCACATGCGTAAATCCTGGATACGCTTCCTCGATATGCAGACCTGCCATATTCCGGTACATCCACTCCACGACACTTCCATAGGAATAATGGTTCAGGGAATTCATCTCTGTGCCGCTGATTTTGCCATCCGGCAGAATGGAATTCCAGCGCTCCCAGATGGTGGTCGCCCCCATATTGACCGCATATAGCCAGCTGGGGCACTCTTCATTTAAAAGCAGCTTGTAAGCCAGCTCATTGTTGCCATAATCGGACAATACTTTATTCAGCAGATAGGTTCCGACAAAGCCCGTTTTCAGATATCCTTTGCTGGCTTTCAGTTTTTCTTTCAGGAAACCGGCAATCCGTTCTTTGCTGCCTTCCGGGGCAAAATCCATGTACAGCGCAACTGCATAGGCTGTCTGTGTCGTCAGCGCAAGTCTGCCGTTTGCGGTAAAATACTCTGCCTGCAGCGAAGCCTTGATCTCCTCCGCCAGTGTTCTGTAAAGAGCAGCCTCTTCCTCTCTGCCCAAAAGTTTCGCCGCTTTCGCCACAATATCAGCAGAATGATAATAATATGCCGTGGCGATATACCCGTCTTCGGTTGCGCCCTTAAAGCCGTCGTCTCCCTCGCCGTCCAGCGCAAGCCAGTCGCCAAAATGAAATCCTGTGTCCCAGCGGCGTCTTCCTCCTGTGGCTTCATCAATCCCTTTGATGTAGTCTACCCACTGCCGCATACTCTCAAACTGTTCCTTTAAGATATTGATATCCCCGTAATACAGATACAAATTCCAAGGGACAATCGTCGCCGCGTCGCCCCACACGGAACAGGCCGGGCCATTCTCATGAAAAGCCGGTATCACAGAGGTCACATGCCCGTATTCCTGCTGCGTCTCGTACAGATCATGGCTGAACTTTCGAAGGAAGCTGTAGCTGTCCATATTGAAACATGCCGTACCTGAGAATACCTGTGTGTCTGCAGTCCAGCCCATGCGCTCATCCCGCTGCGGGCAGTCCGTTGGAATGTCCACGTAATTGCACTTCTGTCCCCACAGGGCATTCTGAATCAGCTGGTTTACCTTGTCGTTGCTGGTGGTAATCCATCCAGTCTGTTCCAGGTCGCTGTAGAGCACACAGCCGGTAAACTGATCTGTGCTGATTTCCTTTGTAAAACCTTCCACCTTGACATAGCGGAATCCATAATAAGTAAAATGCGGCTGTACATCCTTTGCAGTTCCGTCTGAAATATAAGTAAATTCTGCCCTGGCTGTCCGCAGATTATCCCGGTAAAAATTTCCGTCCTGCAGTACCTCGCCAAACTGCATATGAATCTTAACTCCCTTGGGCTCATCAACAGAAAACCGCAAAAATCCTGCCATATTCTGTCCCATGTCAATCACGGTTTCCCCCGCCGGCGTATGGATGATTTCAATTGGTCTGATTTCTTCTTTGACAATGACCGGCTGTCCATATCTGGCCGTCAGGCGCTGTGTAGGGCCTTCTAAAATCTCGGCATCATATAATTCAGACGCGTCGGATGTCGGAACAAATGTTTCCCCGTCATAAATGTTACTAAAAATCACATCTCCTGCTTTGACCTTCCAGGATTCATCCGAGAGAATCTTTTCCTCACCTCCCTGCGCATCCTGCATCACCAGCTCCAAAATCATCTTGTGCTGATCGCCATAGTTATTAACGGCATGATCCAGGCCAAATCTCCCCTTATACCATCCGTCTGCCAGAAATACTTCCAGCTTATGCTGTCCGTTCTTAATCTGTACCTCATAAGTCTGGTACTGAATCCAGCGGTTGTAATCGGTACAGCCCGGCGTCAGGTATTCATTCCCCACCCGCTCGCCGTCCAGATATAACTCATACAGTCCCAGCCCCGTGATATAAATACGGCTCTTTTTATATGCCTTGTCCGTTGTAAATTCTTTGATTAGCACTGGATTTGTATCTTTTAATCTGTTGCAGCCAATCCACTTAGCTTCCCACGGTTCCTCCATCTTGGCAGTCTCAAACCATGCTGTATCGCTGACGGCATGTTCCCCGTTCTCTCCCCACACCTCTGCCTGCCAGTAGTATCTGGTACGCGGCTTTAATTCCAGCGCTAAATCCGTACCGGTCATTGCAAGCCCGGATGATTTTCCAGTATCATATACTACGTCCTCAAATTCCGTGTCCAGAGCCACACGGATGCGGATGGCTTCGGCAGTTTTTGCCTGAGTATCTTCCACATGGAACGATACCCTTGGCGTCTTAATCTCATATCCCAGTGGATTTGTCAGATGGCTGGTCTGCATCCCTGTAATTTTCATCCGTTATTTCCCCCTTTTCTAGAATAGCCTCCCAGAGCCTGTTTCATGCTTTCCTGTCCGAAAACATCATCAGAAAACTCATTGCTGCCGTCATGATCAATACTATCATGGTCCTTGTCAAAAATTATTTTTGCAAAAATGAAATCAGTGCATTTACAGATGCCTTTGCACCGCCCAATGTTTTCATATCCGCGCTGAACTCATTGACCTTTTCCTTATAAGACGAATCGTTTAACAAAATCTGTATCTTTTCTTTGAGCATCCCGCTGGTGACAGCCTCTTTGTCCAGCAGGGCAAATCCAAGCCCGTTGCGCTCAATCTGTCTTGCAGTGATGGCCTGCTCATCCATCTGCGGAATCGCGATCATGGGTACCCCGTAATAAATGGATTCTCCGGTACCTCCCATCCCTGCATGGGTGATAAACACGGACGCCTGAGACAGAATATCCAGCTGCGGAACCATTTTTCCAAGCTCTACGTTTTCTGGAACGTCATGCAGCGAATCCGGATCGATTGCTCCCAGAGCAGCAAATACATTGATATCAAGACCACGAACTGCATCGAACAGAATCGGATAATACTCCGGCCAGTTATTAAACGCTGTTCCAAGTGAGGAATACAACAGGGGTTTCCCGTTATCAGGTGCCTGCCATGTGCCGAATGTGCTTCGCTTGCCAATCTGCACCCCTGTAAACACAAAGCTGTCATCAAAAGTCTCATAATTAGGAACCAGACGCTTCTGCATCATTACAAGGTTTAAATCCCCCTGTCCATCAAAAATCTCTTTGACAGTCATCTTCCGGCACCCATATTTTTCAACATACCTGTCCGCAGTCTGATCCGCCGCAATCCGAAGCGGATGGTCTTCGGGAATCCCTTCAAAGGACGCCGCCACAGAATAGCTGCCATTGGAAGGATAGCTGGTGTACAGCATCACATTAGGAATGCCTAAGATATCCGCTGCCATAGTGCCGGCAATACCTGCAAAATCATGAAGAATTGCATCCGGACGGTCCTCTCGCAGTACCCTTAAAATATCTTCAATAAATGCGCCGGCCTCATTCAAAAACAGGAAAGGAACCACAGCCGCAACGTTGTCTTCCTGTCCGTCATTTTTTTCTTCCCTGCTCTCATTATGCTTATCATTTTCAGCCATCCAGGACTTCATCGGCACAAATTCTGCACCGGTCGGCTCAATGACCTTTCTAAAGTCTTCTGTGGTAAAATAAGTCACACGGTGCCCCGCATTTACTAACTCTGTCGTGAGCGACAGTGTAGGATTAATGTGCCCGAAAGCACCGAGCGATACGATTGCTAAATGCATAATTGTTTCCTCCTCATTCTATTATTTTTTAACAGTTCCTAAGACCATGTGCTGATTCCTGCGGCGATACTGCATGATGTCTTTTTGTGTATATTATTTTAAGAAAATACGCCCGAGACTGCAATGTAGTTTTTTTTTGACGAACCGACATATTTTTATGTCATTCCTTGCAATTAATCTTCCTTTCTGTTATATTTAACACCACTTCTTGTACGTCAGACTTATAATACTACGAAGCGATAAAAAATGAAAACATTGTTATACTATCCACAAGTTTCAGCTATGAAAAGGAGTTCATTATGAAAGAACCTGTTTATGAGACCATCCAGTATTTAAATCCCCTTGGAATCAGTATGCAGTATATCACAACCCCGGGCGGCTACCACCCGATGCACTGGCACGAAGAGCTGGAAATCCTTTACCCGCTGAACGGCACTGTCACCATATGGGCGGACAAAAAAACATATCTGTTGAAGGAGAGGCATTTCTCCGTAATCGAATCCGCCCAGGTACACAGTACCTGCTCCATTGCCGATGCGTCTATGTTCCTCTGCATTCATTTGTCCAAAATGCAGTTTAAGCACTATCTGCCAGAGATTGAACTGCGCAGCATCAGCTGCATCCCCGATGAAGTGATGGATGGCCGCTTTCCGGAGTATAGAAACATCTGTGAATTATTTGAGGCCATGACACGGCTGTATATAAAAGACCTCAGCTTCCATTCACTGGAAGCTGAGGGTATCCTTCTACAGATCATCGCACAATTGCTGCGCAGTTTTTCAGCGGAAATTCCTTTTGCAGGCACGGCTGACACACAATCCAGGGAACGAATCCGCGAAGTGATTTCCTATGTAGAGACAAACTTCCGCGATCAGATCTCCCTTCCGGATATTGCGGGCCACTTAGGACTGACGAAAGAATATTTCTGCCGCTTTTTCAAAAAAAATATGGGTATTTCCTTCTTAAAGTACGTAAATGATGTCCGCCTTTCCCATATTTATCAGGATCTCCAGAACACGGACGCACCCATCGCAGAAATTATGGAACAAAACGGATTTACGAATCAAAAGCTTTTTAACCAGGAATTTAAAAAACAATACGGTCAGACACCGTCCGCAGTCCGGCATCTGCGGAATTTTACAATGGAAGGAGAACAATGATGACATTTAAAAAAGCATTCCAAAACACATTCTTATTTGTTTTCCGCACAGACGGCGATCCTGAAATATTTGATTTCAAAAGTTTATAACCCGACATCCAGCAGGGTAAATCTGACACTTTCATTTTATCTTTAATTCCCCTGTCAATGTCCGCAGCGCATCTTAATCCCAAAAAGCAAAACAAACCGACATATTTTTATGTCATTCCTTGAAATTATTTTTCTTTTCTGTTATATTTAATTTTATGTGTGTTTCCAGCCACAGAGAAAAGTCTCTAAAAAATAAAGGGGAATGATATGGCATATTATATTACTTATGGTGAGTTCCAATACTACTTAAAAGAATATTTTCAGAGAACAGGAAGCCGGATGCAGTTTCCGGAGATGACCACCTATCTTTACCGAAAGGGGCTTTTACGCGACACACCCCCTTGGGAACATCCGGTAAATAAGATGTATGGACCTATGACAGATGCGGAGTTTGACAAGGCCATGAATTCATTTGTTTTCCCCTTGACGCCGAATATTCCTGTCTCCTCAGCGGTCAACGAAATAGATATTATTCCACAGGCCAGGGATGTTTACGTGATCTGGCATCCCAGGTACACCCGTCCCAGCACGCATACCCACAATTATTTTGAAGTGGATTTCGTCGCTTCCGGACAGTGCTCTTTTGTATTTGAAAATGAGGAAAGAATCCTAAAGACCGGCGAGTTATGTATTATTGCGCCTTATTCCAAACATGATCTAACCATCAATGATGACGAAACTACCGTCTTTTGTATTATGATCAGAAAAAGCACTTTCAATACGACATTTTTCTCCCTGATGTCACAGAAGAATCTGCTTTCCTATTTCTTTCGGACAATCCTGCACGGAGATTCCCATGCGAATTATTTATTATTTTATTCCGAGGATGTTGTCTGGCTGAAAAATATCATCAGGAACGCGATAGCTGAATGCCACAAGGGAGACGACCTTAGCAACAACAACTGTATCAGTTGGATTCATCTCTTTTTCTCGCAATTAATCCGCGACTACAGCAAGACTGTTCAATTTTATAACTACCAGATGGGAACTGATTTTTCCCTGGTTCTCCAGTATATCCAGCACAATTACCGGACACTGACGCTGGCCTCTCTTGCGAAATTTTTTCATTACAGTGAGGCGTACTTAAGCACACTGATCAAACAGAACACAGGCTGCAGCTTCACCTTCCTTGTGAAACAGCTTAGAATGGCAGACGCCGTTTCTTATCTGACCAATACACAGATGAAAATCGGGGAGATTGCCGAGAATGTCGGCTATAATTCTGCGGACCATTTTTCGAGAGTATTCCGCACAACATATCAGATGTCGCCGCAGGAATACCGTAAAACGCATCAGGCGCAGGAAGAATCGTTTACACCGTTTGCGGAGATTTAAATCGAGCGTACAAACCTGCATTCATCTATCAGGAAATTAGCCGCGAAAGCAGCTAATCCTCTGATAGATGATATCAGTTCTAATGCTGGCTCCATAGTTCCCTCCATGATTCTTTTTACCAAATCTCTAATACTCCCATTTGCATGCGGATTCTCAGGTGTTCCTAACGGCATATCAATCACAGGAAGCTTTCCCTCATAGGACGCCCCATTGAGCGGGTCCTGATCTTTGCGATAGCTCACCCCCTCACATCGCCAGTTGCCGGGATCATCTACCGGAGCGCTCCACACAACATAATCACCCTCACAAAAAGATACGCCATTTCTGCTGTCATGACTGCCATATAGATAAATCCTTCCGTCAAACACATGCGGTTCGCCATCCGGCACAAATTCCCATGATGGAAGGTATGGATTCAATCCTAACGCTTTCATAAACAACCTCTCCTCTCTTCTATTTCCTGTGCAAACTAAATAGGTACAAATAGGCAGGAAAAGGAAAGCTGCTGACAGCCTTCCTCCTTCCAAACACAAATATCATTTGTTATAAAAACAGTTATGTTCTTTTATTTCATGTCTGCTTTCATCTTCTCCTTCATCTCAGCGATTTCCGGGAAGTACTTCTTTAACGGATAGAACAGCATGATAATAAGAATCACGACAGAAACAAGTGCCGGAATCATAAAACGAATCAGATTTGTTCCCATAATTGCCGTCTCTGACTGCCCGAGCGGCCCTAACTGTGCATTAAATCCACAGATTGCCAGAATTGCAAGCATACCGGAATTGGTGATTGTATTGCCGCACTTTTGGGCAAATCCCTTTACGGAAGAGACAATACCATTGAGCTGTTTATCTTCTTTCAGCATAATAAAATCAATTGTATCATTTACAAGGACGTTCACCAATGCATTAACCATAGCGCCGACTGCTGTTGCGACAAATGACAAAATGCAGCAATACATGAAGTTCAGTCTTCCCGTGAAAAACAAAAGTAAATAACAGATGACCGTCAAAATCTGTGATACGATAATTGCCTTATACCCTGTCTTGAACTTCTTTAAAAAGACAGGCATCAATACCATCATGGAAATCAGTGCACCGACAGAGATAAATCCCATATAAGTAGAAATTGTACCGCCGATTGTACCGCCGACATATTCTCCCGCTCCTGCCTCGTCCAATGTTGCAAGTTTCGCCATATCCAATCTGTCCGGTGCCAGAATATACTGTGCATAGTAGACAGATGATGAGAACATAAATCCATAAGAGACAGCTGCCAGACACCAGCAGAGCATGACAGGCCAGATCTCTTTATGACGGAATACATACACTAATTGTTTCAGTCCGCCATTTTCATCCTTTGGCGCAACATATTTCTCCTCTGAAGTCTTGTACAGTCCCCAGAAAGACACACATGCAAATATTGCATAGAAAACCATAATATTGCGGTAGCTGCCAAAAATTTTAACTAACTGTGTCGAGAACGTGGATGCAACTGTGAATGCCAGCGCACATACGCCAGCGCCCTTAGCAAGGATATCATTACGTTCTTCGTCGTCCAGCGTCATGGCAGGGAGAATCGCCATCTGCGGCATTGTGTAGGCTGTTACACACATACCATACACCATATATGTAATGCAGACGTACACACATTTTGCCATCGTACTTCCCTGGATAAATCCGGTATTGCTGAACAGCAGGAACATATCCACAATCAGGAAAATCGGGGTAAATAAAAACCATGTCCGGTAACGTCCCCACTTTGGATTGCAGGAATCACAGATCACACCCATGAGCGGGTCATTGATCGCATCCCACAACGAACAGATTAATAAAATCACTGATAATTGCGTGGCAGTAATGCCGATCTCTTCCTGTACATACAGGGAGAAGTAACTGGCAATGGTAGCGGCGATTGCCATCGCCGTACCATTGACCGACGTAGCATGGAACCATACAAATGATTTGCTGAGTCTGCCTTCTTTTCCTGGTTGTTTCGTAAGTTGATTAGACATAGTTCTCGCTCCTTTTCATTTATTTTTTAGAACTGTAATTTTCTTACAGTCCCTGATCATGCAGCGTACGGTACAGCAGACACTGCACAATATTTATTTACTATCTGAATTCTAACTTAGAAACAAACCATACACCATGTTATATCTTTCTATAAATCCGACATTTTTTTCACCGTAATAAGATCTCTTTTTTGAGGGTATCCCGCACATTGCCCCCGGCAAATACGTTCAGCTTTCCCTCGTATGGGATCCAGTTCATGTCCCAGTCATAATATCCAAGGCTGTCATACGCGATCTCTAACACGGCCTGTTTTGCCTCGCCGGGTTTCAGGGAAGTTTTTACAAAAGCTTTTAACTCCCGCACCGGGCGCACGCGCTTTGCGCATAGCATCTGTACATAACACTGTGTGATTTCTTCTCCGGCCCTTTTTCCGGCATTGCGGACTGTGACACGCACCAGAAGGCTGTCCTTTCCTTTTTCCAGTTCAAGGTCTTCGTATATATAGTCCGTGTAAGATAATCCATATCCAAATGGGTACAGCGGTTCTGTCGGGGCATCCAGATACTTTGAGGTAAATTTGGACTTTCCGCCGGGTCTTCCGGTATTTGGATGCGCATAGTACATCGGGCACTGTCCGGCCGCTGCGGGAAATGTCGTCGTAAGCTTGCCGGATGGATTTGTGATGCCATAAAGCACATGCATGACCGCACTTCCGGCACAGATGCCAGGATGCCATGCCTCGACAATGGCTGACGCTGTCTGGTCAAGCTCCGGAATCGCAAGCGGCCTTCCGTTAAACAAAACAGCCGCCACAGGTTTCCCTGTCGCTTTCAGTGCCCTGACAAGTTCCATATCCTTCGGTTTTAATGTGATATCGGCCCGGCTTGCAGCCTCCCCGCTCTCTTCCTTTGTCTCCCCGATTACCGCAATCAATACATCGGATGCTGACGCGATTTCTGACAGATCCGTGCCATCTGCACGATACTGATATGAAACATGATTTGTCTCCAATGCATCTATGATACTGACACAGTCCTCAGGTTTTGCGCCGATCGCCCATGCACCTGTCATCTGTCCCCGGTCTGCGGCCAGCGCGCCAAAAATCCCAAGTTTCGTTTCCGGTTTCAGCGGAAGAACATTGTCTTCATTTTTTAACAGCACGATAGACTTTTCCGCAGCCTCCAGCGCAATCGTCCGATACTCCGGTTTCAGCATTGTATTCTGTTCTCTTGTTTCATTGGTCCGATATGGATGTTCGAATAATCCCAGCTCAAATTTGATCCGAAGGACGTCCTCGACCGCTTCATCCAGAACGCTTTCTGCGACCTCGCCGTTCTCAATCAGTTCTTTTAAATGCGCACTGTACGAATTGGACGACATATCCATATCCATCCCGGCAAGAATGGCCTGTCTGGCGGCATCCTTTTTATCCTCTGCAATACCGTGGCTGACACACTCTGCTATGGCGTTGGAATCACTTACCACCAGACCGTCAAAGCCCCATTTTTTGCGCAGGATATCGCGCAGCAGCCATGCATTCACGGAGCAGGGCACTCCATTGATGTCGTTAAATGCGGGCATGACTGCCCTTGCACCTGCATCTATACAGGCTTTGTAGGGCGGCAGATACTCCTCCCACAGTCTCTGCATGGACAGATCGGCTCTGTTGTAATCTCTCCCTGCCTCCCCTGCGCCATATGCCGCCAGATGCTTCACACAGGCCGCCATACTGTCTTCTTTTGCAAGGTCCTCTCCCTGAAAACCTTTTACTTTTGCCGCGCCATACATACTGTTTAGGAGTACGTCTTCACCCGCGCCCTCGCTGACACGTCCCCATCTGGCGTCCTTTGCCACATCCACCATCGGTGCAAATGTCATATGCACGCCTGCGGCTGTCGCCTCCTCTGCGGCCACTCCTGCCGTCTTCTCCCAGAGCGCCGGCTCCCATGCACAGCTCTCCGCGAGCGGAATCGGCGTCACGGTGCGGAAGCCGTGAATCACATCATATCCGAACAATAGCGGAATCCCCAGCCGGGTCTCCTCCACCGCAATCTTCTGCAGTCTGTTCGCCGTCGCCGCATCTCCGATTCCATTGTAAGAACCGACTTTCCCGGCCCGCAAGTCCTCCTCGTGGAAGTCCTGTCTGGCAGTGCCCATCAGACGCTCGAACTCCTCCTTGGTAATCCGCCCATCAAACATCATATCCAAAAGCTCTTCAAAACTGACCTCAAAAGCCCCCACTAAGGAAGGCCCGCACTGCTGGAGCTGTCCGATCTTCTCCTCGAGTGTCATCTGTTTTCGAAGTTCCTGAATCTGTTTTTCATAATCTTTTTTCATACTAACCTCCTGAATGATTTATCGTCTATTGAATATGTACCCGCTAAAGCAGTAAACTGCCGTCCATCCGGCAGACGGATTTCTCCAACACACCCAAACGGGATCACAATTTCATAAGACACTTTCCCATCTTCTTCATAGTTCCAATTGGACTGATAATCACCCGCCGCTGTCTTTATCGTACACTTCACAAAACCAAGCCTTTCGTCAGGATGCGGCTCAATCAGGGCACGCCGAAATCCCGCCTCCATCACACGGATTCCCGCCGTGTATCCGTACATCCAGGCCTCGATACTCCCATAGCTGTAATGGTTCAAACTGTTCATTCCCTCCGGATTCATATGTCCATCCGGCATCACGGAATTCCATCTTTCCCAGATTGTTGTCGCACCCAGATTCACACTGTAGAGCCAGCCCGGATAATCCTCGTTTAATAACAAATCCACTGCCTGCGCATGATGGCCTGTCCTGGTCAGAGCAGGACACAGCATCGTAGTGCCCACAAATCCGGTATTTAAATGATTCCGATTATCCGTGACTCTCTGAGACAGTGCATTTCCCTCTTTTTGGGTATTTTCGTCCGCAAGCCCGAATATGATCGCGATCGCCGCCCCGGTCTGGGTAGGGCATAAACAAAATCCGTCTTCATCGAAATATTCTGCGCGGACCGCCTCTTTGATTTCTTCTGCTAACTGCGCATATTCCGCCGCATCTTCTGTATATCCAAGAATTTCGGCCGATCTGGCAATAATCTGCGCATCATGGTAATAATATGCGCTTGCGATATAAAGCGGATCGGTCGCCCCAAATGGTCCCGGCTGTTCATTATCAAGCGCCAGCCAGTCTGCAAAATGAAAACCGCTCTTGATCAGATGCCCGCCTTCCTCTTTTTCTTCCAGTCTGCGCTGATAATCCACCCACGCCTTCATTCCCGGATAGGTCTCGGCAAGCAGTGTTTTGCTGCCGTAATGAAGATATACATTCCATGGAATGATCACGCCGGCATCTGCCCATGGACAGCTTCCGTATTCCGCGATCATCCCTTCCTTGATTCGCGGCACGATGTTTGGCACTGCCCCTGCGGTCATACTTTGCTCCGCACGCATATCCCAGAGATATTTCCGGTAAAATGCGGGCATGTACATGTTATAGCAGGCGGTCTCCGAAAATACCTGCGCATCCCCCGTCCACCCCAGACGCTCATCGCGCTGCGGACAGTCTGTCGGCACGTCCAGAAAATTGTCTTTTTGTCCCCACAGGGCGTTTAAAAACAGCTGATTGACTTTTGTGCTGCCTGTCACAATCTGACCAATCTGGTCAAAATCGCTGCGCAGATGATGCGCGGTAAAATGATATTCTTCACATGCCGGTTCAAGCGCCCTAAACGCGCTATCCCCTTCCTCTCTTCTTTCCGCCAGCATATAGCGAAAGCCATAGAATGTAAAATGAGGTCTTACATGCGCCTTTATGCCGTTCGAGATATAGACGAACTCTGTCTTTGCCAGACGCAGATTCTCATGATAAAAACAGCCATCCTGCAGGATTTCACAGGCAGTCAGACGAATCTGCCCTCCCTTTGGAAGCGCACAGTCAAACTCCACCCAGCCGGTCAGATTCTGTCCAAAATCCAGTATCGTTTCCCCTTTTGGCGATACAATCACTTCAATAGGGGTAAAAGACTCCTTTTTTACGATCGGCAGGCTGTAGCGCTCTGTCAGTTCGCCGCATTTTTCCGGCACAGCACACACCGCCGCACAGGTCTTTGGTGCCTCTTCCAGCCGGGCATCATAAATCTCACCATCATAGATGCCGCTGAAAACAATCGGCGACACTCTGCTTAACCAGTCCGCACCTGTTGCCACGATTAATTTTCCATCTGTATAAAGTTCCGCGATTGCATACAATTTATCACCGTACAGATTTTTCACACCGCCGTCAAATCCAAGCCGGCTCTTAAACCACCCTTCGCCAAGCCAGATCTGAATCTGATTTTTACCTGGATTCAGGTACGCACTCACGTCATATACATTCGTCTGCAGATGAAAATCATAGGAATGATACCCCGGCGCCAGATATTCGTCACCTGCTTTTTTCCCGTTGATATAGCACTCATATACACCCAGTCCGCAGATATACAGATGCGCATCTTCTGTTTTCTCCGGCACCTGAAATTCTTTTTCCAGAATATAGCCGGACATGGCATTTGTCTCTGTAATCTCCCCGCCCGGTGTGATCCACTGTGCCTTCCATGCTTCCTGTAATTTTCCTGTCTCAAAAAAACTGGATGCCTCGGCAGTCTCCCCGTTATCAGCCGTTACACGCACTGTCCAGTCGTATCTGCATCTTGGCTCCATCCGGAACCGGACAGGATAATCCAGACTGTCTGCATCCTTGTCATCACCGCTGTCAAATACGGCCTCCTCCCCTTTCTTTACTGTGATTCTGGCATATTTCTGTTTTTTTGCCTCCTTTTCCTCCTCTACTTTCCATGAAAAAGAAACAGGCTCATAACAATATCCTTTTGGTTCTGCCACATGATTGACCCGTAATTCTGTAATGATCATTTGCATGTCCTCCTGTCCCTATAATTCTACATCTGCTTTCTCTATTCCTTCCCCGCAGACGGTGACTGTAATCTTTCCGCCATCTTTTTCCAGTTTTAATATTGCCAGCGCGTGTCCTTCCCCTGCGGTGGTCTGCAAAAGTTCATATCCTTTCCTGTGCAGTGCGCCCACGCCTCCAAATGCGAGCAGCCGGGCCGCTCCTGTCACCTCGACCGACAGCTGTGCTTTCGAGTCTGCCACAAGAAGTCCATTCTCATCCAGTACATCAATATTAATAAATGCAAGTGTCTCATACCGTTCTGCTTCTAACGCCAGTTTTGCCGCTTTTCCTGATGTTTTTAATGAAGTCCGCCCGATCTCAGCGCCTGCCTCATATGCTACCGCTGTCAGTTCACCCGGCTCGTATACTGTGTTGAATTGTGTCTCATACCCTGTCTCTTTTCCACAGGACTGCACGCCAAGCGATTTTCCGTTCTGAAACAGCTCCACGCTGTCCCCGCCGCCGTATACCTGTATCAGGATCGGTTTTCCCTCCTGTCCTTCATAGGAATAATTAAATGTACAATCCGTGTAGCACCATGGCCCGAAATTGCGCGCAATCCCGTATCTCTGCGGTGCCTGAACCGCAATACACGGCTTCTTTGTCAGGCCAAACACAATCTCTCTGTAATAAGAAGCCGGACGGCGGCTTCCTGTAAGCGAGATATCCCCGCCTGTATTCATCAAATCCGGATATACAGGCGTCACCTCCCCCAGATAATCCCATCCGGTCCACGTAAAATCTCCGATAACAGCCGGACATCCGGTGATCGTATCCCAGTTTTCAGCGATCTGTTTCGGATAAGTCTCGGTTCCCACCATCACGCGGTCCGGGTATCGCTTTGCGTCCATCAGATATCTGGAAGTCATATAATTATAGCCAATAACATCCATCGTGGTCTCCAGTTTTTCAAGAATTCCTCCCAGAATCGGATGCGCCACGATTCCCGGCATATTGGTCTCCATGGCCGCCATAAATACATTGACATCTCCCTTGCCGGTATCGGCCTCTCCGCTGGTGATATCGTCCACAATCTTTGCAAGCCCGTCCCCTGCCGCAAATGCACCGTTGATGCCATTGGTCGTGTAGCGGGTTGCGTCCAGCTCATGGAATTTATCGCTCAGCATACGGCTGGTCTCAAATCCTTTCTCCGTGCAGATCTCAAAGATTTCATTTCCTGTAGAATACAAAATTACAGATGGATGATTGTAGTCATCCTCCACCATATGTTCAATATCTGATTCCCAGCTGCGCGCAAAATCAACCGCGTAATCATAGCTTACCTTACTCTTATTCCAAACATCCACAAGCTCATCCATGACATAGACCCCCAGCCTGTCGCACGCCTTAAGAAGCGCCTGGGATGCCGGATTGTGCGCCGAGCGGACCGCATTGAAGCCCGCCTCCTTCAGCCGTTTTACTCTCCGATATTCATAGTCATCATATGTGGCCGCTCCAAGAATGCCCTGATCGTGATGAATGCACGCCCCGCGAAGCTTCACTTCCCTTCCATTCACCCTGAGGCCGTGGCGGCTGTCCACAGAGAGCTTTCGGATACCGGATGTAATCTCTGTCACATCCTGCGCGCCGTTCTGACTCGTTACTGTGAAAACAGCCTGATAAAGATTCGGTGTTATTTCATCCCAGAGTTTTGCGTGGTCAATATAAATATTTTTCCGAAATTCCAACGTCTGACGGCTGCCGATCCGCACCGGGTATGTATTGTTCACCACGATAGTGCCCGCAGGCTCCCTGATGCTGACATTTACCTGCACAGTGCCCGCTGACAGGCTGTCATTGTGTATCCTGGCAGAAATGCATACCAAAGCGCCGTCTTTATCCACATCCAGCGTTGTCATACGAAGGCCATAAGGTTTTACGTACAGACTTCCTCCCCAGATTAGCCATACATCCCTGTAGATGCCTGCCCCGCTGTACCATCTGCTGCTTCTGGTGCCGCATTTTACGGCTGCCAGAATATCATTGTCTGCACCATACTTTAGATAATCTCCGATATCTACAGTAAAGTCCGTATAGCCATAGGCACTCTCCCCCACCTTAGACTGGTTGACAAACACACAGGCATTGCGGTAGATCCCTTCAAACTGCAGCATCACATGACCGCCCTGATACTCTTGCGGAACATAAAACTGCTTGTAATATTTGTATTCGCCCGCATCAATATTCCCTGTATAACCGCCGTTTGCCGCGCCCTGCTTCTGCTCTTCATGGAACATGGCATCATAGGGCAG
>CAMUHN010000057.1 GCA_947088675.1 uncultured Roseburia sp. | reverse complement strand
GATAAAGACAAGGACAAAGACAAAAATAAAGACAAGGATAAGGATAAAGACAAGGACAAAGACGAAAATAAAGACAAGGATAAAGATAAAGTTAAGGATAAGGATAAAGACAAGGACAAAGATCAGAATAGCAACAAGGATAATAATAAGAATGAGACTCCTGTCCAGAATACAGAAGATGCTTCAGATAAGATTCCCGGTAAAGACGATTCACAGAATAATGTTCCGAATAAAGACGACAACAGGGATCGGATTCCTGGTAAAGCAAATGACAGGGCAGAGGAATCTGCCCCATCTGGCATTGCAAATCAATCTTCCGATCAGACAGCGGGTTTGTCTGTAACTGACTGAAAAGTCAGGCTTCACTTCCCACGCTGTGTTGTGTTATAATATCCGTAAAACAGGAATCTTACAAATTTGGAAAGGATGATGGAGATGGACGAATCGACAAAGCAGATTGCAGAAAGATTTCAATGCAAATACAGGGTATTTGAGCGGGGGACCGATCCGAAGCAGGTTGAGGAGGCATATCGGGATGCATATGCAGCGGGACAGAAAGAAGGATTTTTTCCAGCTGTCGTTTTACTGGATGAATATGTGGTGGAATGGCTGAATGAAGTGGCCGCGGGAGAATATGACAGAGATCAGATTATCGCAAATTGCAAAGATAATGGCAAAGAAATTTTAGAGGAACGTTTTGCAGAGTATACGGATGATTTTGACGAGGAGGCGTTCGCGGAGTTTATCGGAAACGAGACAACAGGAGACGCGCTGGATCAGTTCATCGGATATATGTCCTTTAACGATGGAATGCTGGAAGCAGATACGCTGCTGCTGTTCGTGCCGGTCAAAAATCCGTGGGAAATTGTTGCATATGTACCGCTGGGAGGATGGAATGAATGCCCGGCAGCAGATGATATGATTGCAATCTGCAAATACTGGTATGAGAAATATAAGGCTGTTCCTGCTTCATTTACGCATGATGTGATGGAATTTTACGCGCCATGCGGCATTAACGGTGTTGACAGTCTTGAGGCTGCAAAGGAACATTATGCGTTTTGTATGGATCGGGTTGATCAGGGGACAAGGACATACAAACTTTCCGAGCTGGCAATGGGACTTGCGGAATCGGAAGTCTGGTATTTCTGGTGGGATTGACGACAGCAGGCAAATAAATGTCCGCAGAGGCGAAAATATTTAAGGAAAATAATTCGGATCAGGGGAATGAGATATGCGTATCGGAATATGCGATGACCGACAGGAGGCGAGGGAGCTGATTGCGGAAAAAATAAAAAGGCTGTATCCAACAGAAAAGATTGTCTGTTACAGTTCCGGAACGGCGCTTTTAGACGAGGCGACGCTGCCTGATCTTTTGTTTCTCGACATACGGATGCCCAAACCGGACGGAATGGCCACGGCAAAACAGCTTCGTGAGAGAAGCAGAAATCTGATTCTTATCTTCATAACGGCTCTTCCGGAATATGTATTTGAAGCGTTTGACGTTGGCGCTTTTCATTATCTTGTCAAACCTTTTTCAGATGAAAAATTTGCACAGGTGCTTTCCAGCGCGCGCAGACAATATCATGAAAATGCCGCTTCCAGTGCATTAGTCAAAGAACCGCTGTCGATTTGCACACACGGGCAGCATATTACAGTGAATCCGGATGATATTGTTTATGCCGAGGTCTTTAACCGGAAAATTACAATACATACGCTGGATTCCGATATAGAGTACTATGGGAAAATGAAAGAACTTGCAGAGCGAGTGGGAGACGGTTTTTTCCGCCCACACAGAGCATATCTGGTTAACTTTGCATATGTCAGAAGATACGACGGCACCACAATCAGTCTAAAGCGTGGGGAAGCTCTGATGGCAAAACAAAATTATGCGGAATTTGTCAGATGCTATCTGAAATATAATCAGCGAAGAAAGCCGGACATATTGATCATGCGTCGGTGAGATGGTTCTGAACTGGCATTTCCGTAACAGGCAATACAGGCAATCCTCTGAAAGAGTATAGAGCAGTATAACAGGCTCACAGATTCGTTATTTCGCGAATCTGTGAGCCTGTTATATGATTAAAAATAAATGAATAGAATTTCTGACTTAAGTCTCAAACATGCCGCCGCCAACAAATTATGTATGTTCTCCGGCAATCTCAACCAATCGCTGCAAATCCCCGATCAGTCCGTTTGAATACTTTTCTGCTTCCTGATAAATCTGTTCCGCTTTCTGGAAGTTTTCCGCACGTATGGCTTCCATTGCCTCTTCGCCAAATTTATGGAATCGTTTATGCTTTAGATTTAATCCCGTCCAAATCGGCAGGACACCTGGTATTTTTGGGGTCAGAGAGTGATAAAAATGACCGAAGCCGCATTTTGTGGAATCCAGCTGCAGCGGTATGACGGTATGTTCCCTGACCATTTTTTCAAGATTGCCAAGCCAGACGCGGTGCGCTGCGATTGCGCCTGAGACATATTGCGAAAACTCTTTATTTTCCATATGGAAAAACGCATCGTCGCTCATTGCGCCCATCTGTTTCACCGATTCATCCAGAATACGTTCGATTTCCGCAACCGGCTTAGTTTCTTCCTGAATATCTGCGCCAACCTGACGCATAAAGACAGTGCTGTTCATCAGCTGGTTCTCCATTTCGGCCATGGAACTGTTCAGCTCCTCGCTGACAGCTGCAATCGAGCTGATCGAATCGTTTACTTTTGATACATGTGACTGGCTCTCACTGTTTAATTTCCATACATGATCGATTTTCTGTGCGATGGCGCCAAGAGCGTCAATTGTGCTTGTCGCGCTTTTTACGCTCTTTTCCGAGGCGTTTTTGATGCTGTCGACAAATTCCCCCATATTGCCGGTCAGCTGTTGTGTCTGCTCTGCGAGTTCGCGTATTTCATAGGCCACGACAGCGAAACCCTTTCCGGCAGCGCCTGCTCTTGCCGCCTCAATGGATGCATTCAGCGCCAGCAGGTTGGTCTGCATCGAAATGGATTCGATGCCGGATATGACTTCATTCATGCGGTCAACTACGGAAAAGAGATGATCCATACTTTTTTGCAGTTCCTTTGACACGTCAAGTGCCTGACCGGAGAGCTCCTTGATCGTAGTCAGCTCATTTTGTCCCGATTCTATTTTGCGGTAAACCTCTCCTGTTTCGGAGGAAACTTCAATAATGGTATTCGTCAGTTCCTCATGCTGGTTGTTGGAGTTGCCGGTGAGAGCCCCCCCTGCGGATATACCGAAAATTGCCTCCGTCGCTTTTTCCACATTGCGGGATATTTCCATAATTTTTTCTGTCTGATGCTGCATCGCAAGGTCGAGGGAGCTGATTTGCATCACAGCCTTGATATTCTTTTCCAATACCTCGGAAAACTGTTTTCTTCCTTTGACCAGACGCTGGTACATGCCGTTTAACTCCGGAACTTTGGAGTAATCTGCTGCTTTTAATTCTGAAACTGAACGAAGCAGTTTCTTATTCCTTTCCATTGCCATTTTTTACCTCTTTCGTCTTTGTTTTGCCTGAACTGCCAGACAGTCTTATTTACTGTTTATATTCATAATATGAAATTTTGTGAAAATTTGCAACTGTTTTCTATCTTCTTTTACAGGTATTTTTATCCGGATTACTGTTGGCTGCGTTTAAAGCAGTCGATCAGTTTGTCGATTCTTCAAACTGAATACCGATCATCGTAAGACCGTGTGCCGGGGCAGTCGGACCGGCTGCACTGCGGCTGCGTGCCGACAAAATTTCCGGTATCTGATCGGGAGAAAGCATACCACCGCCCACCTGAATCAGCGTTCCGGCAATGATTCTGACCATATTGTACAGAAAACCGCTTCCGGTAACGCGGATGGTAATGATATCTTCTTCTTTAAAGACATCGCAGGAAAAAAGTGTGCGTACCGAGGATTTTACCTGTGCGCCGACTGCACAGAAGCTTTTAAAGTCATGTTCTCCAATCAGATGCGACGCGGCCTGTTTCATCTTCCCGACATCCAGGCAGTGGTGGTAAAAAAAAGTATCAAACCGTCTGTTGGGAAGAGGAAATGTTCTGTTTAAGATACGGTACTCGTAAGTTTTTTTGCTTTTCCGGTAACGCGGATGCCAGTCGGCAGGAACCTGGCAGGAGCCTGTGGCGGCGATATCCTGCGGAAGCCTCCTGTTTAATGCATAAGCAATCTTATCGGCGGGAATCCGTGTTTTCGTGTCAAAGACGGCTACGTTGCCGAGCGAATGGACGCCGGAGTCTGTACGACTTGCACCGGATACAGTGATTTCTTCGTTCAGCAGTGCCGAGAGTTCCCTGTTTAAAACTTCTTCAATGGTAATGCCGTTGGGCTGAAATTGCCATCCCCTGTAATTTGTACCGTCATAGGCTACAGTCAATTTGATTCGTCTCATAAAATGAAGATCCTCCCGGTGAAAGGGAATGTTTTCCTTTATTTTTTACTGCGGCCAGGGAAGCCATATTCTGCATAAAATAACCAGACTAAAGTACAGGAGCAGAAAGAGATAGGAGAAACCGTCCCTTTTTTCATAGTGGAGGGGTTTCATTTTTGTGCGTCCGCTGCCGCCATGGTAGCAGCGGGCTTCCATTGCCATGGCAAGATCGTCTGCCCGTCGGAATGCCGAGATAAACAAAGGAACCAGAAGCGGAATCATATTTTTGACACGTTTCAGAAGATTGCCACTCTCAAAATCAGCGCCCCGTGCCATCTGCGCTTTCATGATTTTATCTGTCTCCTCGATTAAAATCGGGATAAAACGAAGCGCAATCGACATCATCATAGCGACCGCGTGTACCGGGACGCCGATTTTTCCAAGCGGCGTCAATGCCTTCTCCATACCGTCCGTCAGCTGGTTCGGGGTGGTTGTAAGCGTCATAATGGAGGTGCCAAGGATCAGATAGCTTAAACGTATGATCATAATCAATGCATTTTTGATGCCTTCTGCGGTGATTTTAAAGATCCAGAAGCGCACAAGCGGTTCGCCCGGCGTCAGAAATAGATTAAATACACCGGTGATCAGCATTAGAATAAGGATTGCCTTTAATCCTTTGACCATAAAACGAAACGGAACCTTTGATATTTTTATAACAAGAAATAAAAATGCGGTTGCCACAGCAAGTCCGGCAATTCCCTTAACACAAAACAGGCTGACAATATAGATCAGTGTTCCGGACAGTTTTACACGCGGGTCGAGTTTATGGATGACAGACTCGGCCTGATAATACTGGCCCAGAGTTATTTCCCTAAGCATGGTTCCCCTCCAAATAAATATCGCGCCGACCGGCGTCGAGTCCCATCAGCGCCTCCAGTAATGTTGCTCTGGCCTCCTCAATTGTCGTTGCCCCCGTGTCGACCATAATGCCATGTTCCCTGAGCTCATGCATCAGATATGTGACCTGCGGGGCCGCAAGGCCTACCACTTCAAGTTCTCTGTAATGGGCAAATACATCCCGCGGTGTGCCGTCCAGCATCACGCTGCCCTGATTCATAACAATAATGCGTTCGACATATTTTGCGACATCTTCCATGCTGTGCGAAACAAGAATGACAGTGATACCCCGTTCTTTATGCATACGCGCTACAAGATCTAATATTTCATCGCGTCCGGCCGGATCCAGACCGGCAGTCGGTTCATCGAGGATCAATACCTCAGGACGCATGGCAAGTACGCCTGCAATCGCTACGCGCCTTTTTTGTCCGCCTGACAGATCAAACGGCGACTGATAATAGAGTTCTTCCGGCAGGCCGACGCTGCGCAGCGCCTCAAATGCGCGAAGTCCGGCCTCCTCTTTGGAAAGATTCTGGTTTTTGGGACCGAAACTGACATCGTCGAAGATTGTCGTTTCAAACAGCTGGTGTTCCGGATATTGAAATACAAGGCCCACCTTGCTGCGCAGCTCCCTTAAATTATAATCTTCCTCATAGATATCGCGGCCGTTAAAATAGATGGCGCCGGACGTTGCTTTCATCAATCCGTTCAGGTGCTGCACAAGCGTGGATTTCCCGGAACCGGTGTGACCAATCACCCCGATAAACTGACCGTCTTTCAGCTCAAGGTTAATGTCCTTTAACGCCTGGATTCGATCGGAGGTGTCTGCACTGTACACATAATTGACTTTATCTAAAATAATTGACATGAATTTCCTCATTTCTTAGCCGAAAAGAAAACAGATCGTCGGATAAACGAATCAGCGGATACGTGCATGTATTTCAGCATATATTTAAGATGGCTTCCAGCAATTCCTGACGTGTTAAGATTCCCAGCGGTATCCGGATACCGGACTGGCGCAGAAGATGTGCGAGAATTGTCATCTGCGGCACGTCAAGCCGGTATTGCTTGAGTTTGTCTACCTGTGAAAAAATTTCGCGCGGCGTTCCTTTTAACACGATTTTTCCTTTATCCATCACATAGACTTTGTCGGCGTTGACAACCTCCTCCATATAGTGTGTGATCAGGATAATCGTTACGCCCTTTTTTTTGTTTAATTCGTGGGCGGTGCGTATCACTTCCCTGCGCCCGTTCGGGTCTAACATGGCAGTCGGCTCGTCGAGCACAATGCATTTCGGCTGCATGGCCAGAACGCCGGCAATGGCAATGCGCTGTTTTTGTCCGCCCGAAAGTTTATTTGGGGAATGCTGGCGGTATTTTACCATACCGACAGCAGAAAGGCTTTCCGCGACGCGCGCCCAGATCTCGTCTGTCGGTACGCCGATATTTTCGGGGCCAAATGCGACGTCCTCCTCGACGACGCTCGCAATGATCTGATTGTCCGGATTTTGGAATACCATGCCGGCTGTCTGTCTGACCGGAAAGATATTCTCTTCCTCTGAGACGTCTTTTCCGTCGACCCAGAGCGTCCCCTCCGTTGGGGTAAGAAGCGCGTTGATATGTTTTGCCAGAGTGGATTTTCCGGAACCGTTGTGCCCTAAGACAGCGATAAACTGTCCTTCGGATACGTCGAGGTCGATATGGTCGAGCGCCGTATCAATGGATTCGACATTGCCCTCCTCATCCCGTCTGATATATTCATGCACCAGTTGTCTTGCTTTGATTATACTCATGTTTCACTCCATTTCAGACGGTGCAGCCGACCTTCCAGCTTCATATTCGGAAACTGATTCTGCCGCAGCGCCTCGTACAGGACAATAGCCGCAGAATTGGACAGGTTCAGCGAACGCGTCTCGCCAATCATCGGTATGCGAATGCAGGTATCCGGATGTCTGACCAGCAGTTCCTCCGGAATGCCGCCGCTTTCTTTGCCAAACAGCAGAAAACAGCCGGGGTCGTAAGTAACTTCTGAATAGACACGGCGGCCTTTTGTTGTCGCCATATATATTCTGGCATCGGGATTTTGAAAAGTAAAATCGTCCCAGTTGACGTATGTGGTTACGTCCAGTTCATTCCAGTAATCCATCCCCGCGCGCTTTAATGATTTTTCGTCCAGCCGGAATCCAAGCGGCTCAATCAGATGGAGTTTTGTGCCGGTCGCGGCGCAGGTACGGCCGATATTTCCTGTGTTTGCCGGGATCTCCGGCTCGTATAATACAATGTTGAATGCTGTCATGGTAATTCCCGCTTTAAGTCTGTCAGAAACAATTCGATTCGGTCAAGCGCTTTTTTGAGCGCATCAAGAGAGTAGGCATAGGAGATGCGCACAAATCCTTCGCCGCACTCGCCGAACGCAGTTCCCGGTACAACCGCTATTTTCTGTTCGTTTAACAAACGTGTGGCAAATTCATCCGATGTCATACCAAATTCGCGGATGCAGGGAAATACATAGAATGCCCCGAACGGTTCAAAACAGGGCAGGCCCATTTCGCGAAAACGCGTTAACAGGTAGCGTCTTCTGCCGTTGTATTCCTCCCTCATTTTTGCGACGTCCTCATCGCCGCATCTTAGCGCGTCTACGGCGGCGTACTGACTTGTGGTAGGAGCGCACATAATGGCGTACTGATGTATTTTTAACATCTGTTCCAGAATTGTTTTCGGGCCGCATGCATAGCCGAGACGCCATCCGGTCATCGCATATGCTTTGGAAAACCCATTGATTAAAATGGTGCGTTCTTTCATATCCGGAAGAGATGCGATCGTGGTGTGGCAGTCCAGGTATGTAAGTTCGGAGTAGATCTCGTCACTGATCACATAGAGGTCATGTTTTTTTACAACGTCGGCGATTGCTTCCAGATCTTTCTTTTCCATAACGGCGCCGGTCGGATTGTTCGGGAACGGCAGGACAAGAATTTTTGTTTTCGGCGTAATTGCGGCTTCGACCTGGTCTGCCGTCAGCCGAAAGTCATTTTCCGCTTTCAGCTCGATAATCACAGGAACGCCGTTTGCAAGAACGCAGCAGGGCAGATAGGATACATAACTCGGCTGCGGAATCAGCACTTCGTCTCCCGGATCTAACATGGCACGCATTGCAATATCTATCGCTTCGCTGCCGCCTACCGTTACGATCACTTCTTTCTCACAGTCATAGGAAACATGATAGCGCCGATTTAAATAATGGCAGATTTCTTCCTTTAATTCTTTCAATCCTGCATTTGAAGTGTAAAAGGTACGACCGCGTTCCAGCGAATAAATGGCTTCGTCCCGGATATGCCATGGGGTGTCAAAATCCGGTTCGCCCACGCCAAGAGAGATTGCGTCTTTCATTTCGCTTACAATATCAAAAAATTTTCGGATCCCGGAAGGCTCGATGGTTACGATTGTCTTCGATAACGGATTTCTCATGGCGCTACCTGTATCCTTTCATCCTTTTTCTTTTCAGCAATTACCGTACCGTGGTCTTTGTATTTTTTCAGGATAAAGTTTGTCTTTGTACTTAAGACAGAATCCAGTGTGGACAATTTTTCCGAGACAAACTGCGAAACCTCTCTTAATGTTTTTCCTTCCAGAATTACCATAAAATCAAAACCGCCGGAGATCAGATACACGGAGGTGACTTCCGGATAATTGTAGACGCGCTCCGCTACCTTGTCAAATCCCATACCGCGCTGCGGCGTGACGCGTACTTCAATCAGCGCCGTTACTTTTTCGATGCCGACTTTATCCCAGTCGATAATGGTATGATAGCCGCAGATTACATGTTCCGCTTCCATCTGTTCCAGTTCCTGCATCACCGAGGATTCGCTGACGCCTAACATAATGGCAAGCTCTTTCAAATCAACACGGCTGTTTTTTTCAATAAATGTTAAAATTTTTTCACGCATTGCTACACTCCTTTTTCTGGCTGATATAATTCGTCTGTATCCGGCGGTTCTAAAAATCTGCGATCCTCACCGTTTAACAGGATGCGGTCGTTGTCTGCAGTCGCCTTTCCGATAATCGCAGCCGGAATTTTTGCTTTTGTCAGTTCGTGAAGAAGACCCGTTCCGTCTGAGGAGGCCATTAACATACAGCCGCTTGAAATTAATTTATATGGATTCATGTCAAAATATTCGCAGATTTCTATCGTTTCCTGACGGATCGGGATTTTTTTCAGATCAATGAAAAGACCTGTGCCGGAGGCCTCCGCCATTTCCCAGAGCGCCCCGAAAATGCCGCCCTCTGTCACATCGTGCATTGCTGCAACGCCAAATTTTGCAGCAATTTTTGCCTCGGGCAGCACCGAAATATATGTATCAAAATTTTGGGCTGTCGTAAGGAATGAGGACGAAAAACGCGTTGACAGTTCGGTTTCCCTGTCTTTTGCAAGAATGGATGTACCTTCGATCCCGATCCACTTTGTGACAAGAAGATCCATACCGGGTTTGGCGCCGCCTGTTGTGATCACGGCATTGTCTTTTGTTTTTCCGACGCCGCAGACGGAAATCAGCGGTTGGTTAACTGCGGCTGTCACTTCTGTATGTCCGCCCATAACCTGGATATTCGCTCCGGCGCAGGCGGCGCCTATCTGTTCCATAATCTGTTTTAACTGCGATTCTTTTGCGCGCTCTGGAAGCAGTACGGTCAGCATTACGCCAAACGGCTCTGCTCCGGAGCTTGCCAGATCGTTTAGCGTAATTTGGATCGCAAGTGTGCCGATATCGTTTATTGTTCCCGTGATTGGATCTGTCGACATGACAAGCGTTTCATCCGGCGCAAGCTTCAGCGCCGCACAGTCTTCACCGATGCCGGCGCCAAGTATCACTTCAGGCCGTTTTGTGCGCAGCTGTTTGAATACAGCGCGCTTTAATACGTTCTCCGGCACTTTACCTGTTTTCATTTCAAACCTCCGGTATTAGGGTTTTTATAATCTGATAAGACGCCATATGAACCGTACCGAAAAGCAAGATCCATATGGCGTTCTGTTGGATAATGATTATTGTGGATTCCATGTTTCCTGCGCCGGCTGCTGTTCTGGAGGCGGCGCAACTGCTGCCTGTGCCTGCGCAACTGCTGCGAGGATTGTCGCTTCGTCTCCCGACTCAAGCGCCGCGCCGATAATTGCGGAAATATTCGGGTCAGGGGAAGCCGTGCCGACATTTACGATTTTCGGCGACGCCTTGTAGGTACTCTTGTTAAAGATCTCCCTGCTCTGTTCTACGCCGTCAACCGTCACGATTTTCCAGAGCTGCGCGACATAACCGGTATGTTTTCCCTGCGCCGTAGCCATGGAGCCGGCCGGATCGCCGGTTCCGACATATTTTGTGGGCGGATCGTCCGTCGATACCACTTCGCTCTCAAAGCTGATTTTTCGGTTTGCGGGCCTTGTCTCGGCGCCGAATATATTAAAATAGAGATCTTTCCCTGCGGTATATCCTTCGATATAAATCGGGGAATCCTGGTTGTTTTTAAACCGCAGATCTTTGTAATCGCCTGCAATGGCCGCATCCATAGACGGTTTCACATAAGTCACGATCATGGAATGGTTCGATCGCTGCGTAATCTCAAGCTCTGATAAAATTACAGCGTTGTACAGCGTGGTCGAAACCTGACAGACACCGCCGCCGTAAGATTCCACGGTCTGTCCGTTTTCATAGGCTCCGGCAAGTTCATATCCGTTTGCCGCATCCATTGGACCAATGGTTTCATAGACAGAAAATTCTTCGCCGGGATAGAGCAGCGTTCCGTTTATTTTTCCGGCTGCAACCGCAATATTGGTGCAGCGATTGGACGAGGATGTGCTGAAATTTGTGCTGAATCCGCCGAGCAGGTCTTTGACTTTTGAGAGTTCTTCTTTCGTCCCGCGCGGTTCGACTACGTCGGCTGTAAGCTGGATCGTGCCGGATGTTTCTTTGTCCCACTCACTGTCAATATAGGATATGACATTCTCTACGGAATCATCTATGTTGACCTGTATGCCCTGTTTTCCGTCTACAATCTCAAAAACTTCGCCGTTGCGTGTCAGTTCACAGTCTACCGCCTCCTGGTTCAGATCGCCGGCTTTTTCTTCCAAAAGCGATTTGACCGTTTCTTTGTCTGCGCTTAAGGTAAGATCAAAGACTTTGTCTCCGTGCTCCAGATCTTTTTTATCTTTATAGCGTTTGATCAGGCTGCCCGTCTTACATACATCCATGGCTTTCATAACGGTAGTCTGGTCCGGCATACGAAGTCCGATATCGCTGCCGGATACGGTAATGCTGTTGGTGCCTGCCGTGAGCGTAAACTGCTTTGTTCCCAATCCGTCGACATAGCTGTTTACGGCGTCGACTGCTTCTGCTTCCGTCATTCCTCCGACGTTAATGCTTCCGATATAAACGCCGTCGGCAATGGTATCGCTGTATTCTGTTTCGGCGTGGACAACGGCGCCTGCGTATGCGGCGGATGCAATGCATACGGCAGCGGCGAGCAGCGGCAAAAGTTTTTTCTTCTTCATTTTTTTCCTCCATATACTTACGAAAGAGCAAATTTTCTCTAGTGGGAGTATGCCGCAATGAAAGGAAAAATATTCCCGATACGGCGAAAATGTCCCGGTCATCAGGATCTATAACGGGATTATAGCACAATCCCTGTGTTTTTCAAGATGCATAGATACAAATATATTTGACTAGTTCCGGGAATTTTAGTATATTTTTAACATGGTATGTTTAAAGGAGCGCGGCAAGTATCGTTGTGAGCACCATAGATGCGATCAGGATAATTACAATTGCCGCTAAGATCTTTTTATTTTTTTTGTTGTTGAAATTATACATAGTTTCCTCCGTTCCGAAGCATGACTGCTTCCGTACAATAGTTTTGCATGAAAAAAAGAAAGGACATGGTTATTATTATGAAATTTTTGGGTTTGTTTATCATTGCAGTCTGTATCATTTCCGCCGCCGGAAAAAAACATGCGCGTAAGCAGCGCGACATTAACGATGCGTTCTGGGAGCGCGAGACGGCTGCCAACTATGCGAGGAAAAAAGACATCAGCAATCTCCCCTATATTACCATACCTTTGGAAAAATTTCCAATAGGTATTGAAAAAAATGATGAGCTTCTGGAATATGAATCCGTGTTAAAACAATTGTCAGAGACGAAAATCCTGAATCTGTCGTCGCAGACGAACACTGATTTAAAGCTTGCCTATGGGCCGGCGAACCTGCCTGTGCTGTCCGAATACGATCAGAATTTCTCGACATTATGCACAACACTGTCCGAATATGGAGAGCGCCTGCTTGCGCTTGGCCATGAGGACGGGGCGCGCACTGTACTGGAATACAGTGTCGGGATTGGATCGGATATCAGTAAAACCTATCTGGCTCTCGCCGGAATCTATCAGAAACATGGGCTTGCGGCAGAACTTGCTCATTTAAAGGAATGCGCTGAAAAACTGGATTCCATTATGAAAAAGACAATCCTGACGCGTCTTGCTGAAATTTCGTAGCTACTTTGGCATTTTGCCAAAGTTTCCGATCCAGTAATCGAGCTGCCGTGACGCTTCGCTTCTTGTCATGGCGGAAAGATTTTTGGGCAGCGGCAGGCCAAAGCAGTGCGCATACCGTGTCAGGTATTCTTTCTGGCGTTCGGTTGCGGGCTGCTGCCTTTTGGCCTTATAAAAAAGCGGCTGCGGTGTAAATGCAGTCACAGTCTTTTCGGATTGTGCGTATAGTTTTTTCATTTTTTCAAAAAGAAGCTGTGTTTCCAGCGCGTCGTCCAGCGCGCGGTGGGCGTTGCGCCGCGGGATGTGAAAATATACGCAAAGCGCTCCAAGATTTTTCTTCTGGCTTTTTGAGAGGAATTTCTGCGCCAGTTTTAAGGTGTCCACAGCGACACAGTCAAATTTTCGGTCATGATTTTGCGCCCACTGTTTGATAAAGCTGAAGTCAAAAACGACATTGTGCCCGACAATTACGTCATTTCCAAGAAAAGCGATCAGTTCCCGCATTACCTCGTCACAGTCTCTTCCGGATGCGGCCATTTCCTGCGTGATACCGGTCAGTTTCGTGATCTTTTCCGGCAGCGGAAGCGCCGTATAAATCATGGCCGAGTAGGTCTCGGATACGGCGCCGTCTCTGACGCGCACAGCGCCCGCTTCCAGAACGCGGTCGCATTTTGCGCTCAGGCCTGTCATTTCCAAATCAATCACCGTATAATCTTCTACCATTTTATATTCCTTTCTTATGTTTTGGCCAGGGGCAGCGTAAAGATAAATTCTGTCCCGACTCCCTCGGTGCTGATCACATTGATATTTTCTCCGTGCGCCTGTATGATTTCCTTTACGATGGAGAGTCCAAGCCCCGTGCCCTTTTTGTCTTTTCCGCGGGATAAATCGGTTTTATAGAACCTCTCCCATATTTTTCCAAGGCTTTCCCGTGGGATTCCGATGCCGGTATCTTTGATAGAAAGAAAAATCTTTTCGTTTTTTTCCGTTGTTTCTACTGTGATCGTCGAATCGTCGTGGCTGAATTTTATTGCATTGTCAATCAGATTGTAGAGAACCTGCTGAATCTTGCTTAAATCGCCTGACACAAATAATTTTTCACCGGTCAATATCAGATGAAATTGGATATGTTTTTCTTTACAGATCCCCTCAAATGTCTGCACGGTCATGCGAATGGCATAGTTGATATCAAAAGAAGTAATATCAAGCATCACGCCGTGCGAACCGAATTTATTTAATTCGAGCAGACTCTTTGTCAGTTTATTCAAACGCTCCGTTTCAAAAACAATGATATTTAAATATTTTTCCTGCATCTCAAACGGAATGGTTCCGTCCAGCATGGCCTCCGCATAGCCTTTGATCGAAGTCAGCGGAGAGCGAAAATCATGGGAGACATTTGAAACAAATTTGCGCTGATCTTCTTCCAGTGTGTGCAGTTCGTTTGCCATGTAATTTAAGGAAGCGGCAAGGCAGCCAATCTCGTCGGAAGATGTCACCGGAATCTTTTCGTCAAAATTGCCGGAAGCGTATCCTGCGGCGGCTTTTGTAATTTTTCGTATCGGAATATAGACAATGCAGGTAAATAAAATCAGTACGACAAAAGCGGCCACAAATAAAATCGCAAGCGTTTCGTAGGCAATATTGGTCAGACGGTTTGCCGTCACAATGATCATGCTGGTCGGCTTATGGATCAGCACATAGCCGCGCACCTTGTAGTTTACGGTAATAGGAGAGAATACACTTAACGTTTCGTTTTGAAAATAGCCGTAAAACGTACCTGTCTGGTAGTATTTACTGCCGAAGTCCGTTACATCAAAATCCGCCACTGTTTCCGGAAGCTCGGAAGAGGAAGGTTCTGCTGTATTCAGTATAATCTCGCCTTTTGTATTTACAATCCAGATATCGCCTGAGAGATAGGCGCTTATGGTGTCAAGCTGGAGCTTTACTTCCTCAGGCGTCATCTCATCGTCAAAAATGTCTGTGGCATAATTTGCGGAAATCAGGTTGGATTCCCGATAGAGTTTTGAAGCCTCCTGCCGCTCCAGAAAACGGTATGTCATGTGGTATGTAAAGGTGGCTATGACGATAAAGCCGATGATGCCATAGAGCAGGTAGCCCAAAAGCAGTTTCAGGTATAGAGTGCGTTTCATTTGTTTGCCCTTCCGTATCAGAACCTCGCTATATGTTTTTTACTTCAAATTTGTATCCGATGCCCCAGACGGTAGTGATATTCCATGCCTCATGGTCTTTAATTTTTTCGCGCAGTCGTTTTACATGGACATCGACAGTGCGCGTATCGCCGATATATTCATAACCCCAGATATGATCTAACAACTGTTCTCTGGTAAAAACCTGATTCGGGGACGAAGCCAGAAAATATAACAGCTCCAGTTCCTTTGGAGGCATTTCGACCGGCTGCCCCCGGTACAATACCGAATAATTGGACAGATTTATCGTAAGGTCAGGATAACGGACACATTTTAATTCCGCAGATGCCGCCAGCGTTTTTGCCGGCTGATATCGTCTTAAGACGGCTTTCACGCGGGCAACAAGTTCCTTGGAATCAAACGGTTTGATCATATAATCGTCCGCGCCGAGTTCCAGGCCGAGAACCTTGTCAAAAATCTCCCCTTTTGCGGAGAGCATAATTATAGGTACATTTGATTTTGCATGTACTTCCCGGCAAACCTGGTATCCGTCGATACCGGGGAGCATCAGATCCAGCAGGATCAGATTGGGGCCATACTGGTCAAATGCACGTATTGCCTCTTCGCCGTCGTTGACAATTTTTGTGTCAAAACACTCTTTGGTCAGGTACAGAGAGATCAGTTCCGCAATGTTGTTGTCATCGTCCACAATCAGGATTTTTTGTTTTGCAGCCATAGTTTTTCCTTTCTTTGTTAATCGGTAAATTCTGCGATAGTAACGCCGGCATCGCCCTCGCCATATTCGCCCAGATGGTAAGATTTTACATATTTCTGCCGCTTTAAATGTGCATGAACGGCATTTCTTAACGCACCTGTTCCTTTGCCGTGAACGATCCGCACCGACGTAAGGTGAGAGAGATAGGCATCGTCCAGATATTTATCCAAAAGCGGGAGCGCTTCGTCTACCAGTTTGCCGATCAGATTGATTTCGGCGGAGATATTTGCAGATTTGCTCATCTGAATTTTTCCGGCGCCTGTTCGGCTGAATTTCTTTTTGGAGGGAGCGCTCTCTTCCAGCAGGATCAGATCGTTAATGTTTACCAGCGAATTGAGGATGCCCATCTGCACATAGAGATCTCCTTTAGCATTTGGAAGCGTGTGGACCGTACCTTTTAAATTCATGCTGATGACTTTTACGCTGTCGCCGATCCGTAAATTTTTGGGTATCTTATGGCTGGCACTGTCGGTTTTTTTCCTGTCTCCCATTGCACTTTGAGCCCGATTCATTTTATCGCGAAGTGCGGCGCGCTCTTTTTCCATTTCGCTGACCGGCGCGCTGCCCTGTCCATATTTGTGAAAATTGCGAATTGTCGTATCTGCAACTTCCTTTGCCTCCCGGATAATGCGGTATGCCTCCTCGTTTGCTTCACGCAGAATTTTATCCCGGTTTGCGTCGATGCGCTCCTGCTTTTGTTCCAGCCGCTCTTTTAAAGATTGAATTTCATCTTTCTTTTGCTGAATTTCCAACTGTTCCCGCTCGATTGTGATACGGTTTTTTTCAAGGTCCGCCAGTAAATCTTCAAAGCTTTTCTCACTTTTGCCGATTCGTTTGCGCGCGTCCTCAATAATGCTTTTCGAGAGGCCCAGTTTTTCGGAAATAGCAAATGCGTTGCTCTTTCCCGGTATGCCGATGAGCAGACGATAGGTGGGGCTTAATGTGTCCACATCAAACTCGCAGCAGGCGTTTTCGACCTGCGGTGCGGAGAGCGCAAATACTTTCAGTTCGCTGTAATGTGTTGTTGCCATAGCCAGAGCGCCCTTTTTCTGCAGCGTTGTCAGAATGGAGATCGCGAGCGCGGCGCCCTCGGTGGGATCTGTACCGGCGCACAATTCGTCGAACAGCACAAGCGAGCGGTAATCCGCTTTTTTCAAAATGCGGATAATGTTGCTCATATGGGAGGAAAATGTGCTTAACGATTGTTCGATGCTCTGCTCATCCCCGATATCTGCGAATACCTCCTGAAATATTGCAAGTTCAGAGCGGTCAAGCGCAGGAATAGGAAGTCCTGCCTGTCCCATCAGCGTCAGCAGGCCGACGGTCTTTAAGGAAACAGTCTTGCCGCCTGTATTTGGCCCGGTAACAATCAATAGCTTAAATTCTTCGCCAAGCCGCACGTCAATCGGTACGACTTTCTTACTGTCCAACAGCGGATGACGCCCTTTTCTGATATGGATTCGGCCTTCTGTGTTAAACAGCGGGGCTACGCCGTTGTATGTTCTGGCGAATGATGCTTTTGCAAAGATAAAGTCGAGTTCTGTCAGAATATGGTAATTAGCAGAAAGCGCATCGGCATAGCCTGCCGTTCGGCAGCTTAAGTCTGCAAGAATGACTTCGATTTCTTTCTGCTCTTTTAACAGCAATTCTTTCAGTTCGTTGTTGAGATTGACTACGGCCATCGGTTCGACAAACAGCGTAGAGCCGGAAGAAGACTGGTCGTGTATCATGCCGGGCACCTGGGCTTTTGCTTCTGCTTTGACCGGCAGGCAGAAGCGGCCGTTTCGCATTGTGACCACGCTATCCTGCAGGTATGAGCGTGTTGTTGTACTGTTAATCATAGCGTTCATCTGTGCGCGGATTTTGTCATTCATCCCGCTGATGGAACGCCGGATGGAACGCAAACGGCTGCTTGCGTCGTCCGCGATCTCATCCTCGGAGATGATACAGCGGCGTATTTCGTCGTGAAGCGGGGTAAGCGGTTCGATTTCCGTAAAATAGCAGGTCAGTGAATCGTTTGTTTCCTCGCCCATGCGCTCGGAACGGGAAAACGTTTTTGCGCGTTTTGCCATTTCAAGCAGAGAACAGATGTGCAACAGTTCTGTCGTACCAAGTGTTCCGCCGATTTCCAGGCGTTTGAGCGAATCCGTAACTGTATGGATGCCGGAAAAAGTCAATCCCCCGTATTTTAAGATCCGCGAAAGCGCATCAGCGGTTTGCTGCTGGTACAGTTCGATTTTTGCCCTGTCTGTCAGCGGGCGTATATGCAGGCAGCGCCGTTTTGCCTGTTCACTTCCGGCAAATTCGGCAAGTTGTTCTGTTATTTTATCAAATTCAAGTGTTTTTAATGCTTTTTCATTCATATTTTTCCTATGCCTTTCCTGATATGCGCAGACTTTGTTATAGTATATCCTATTTTAAATGTGTTTTAAAGCTATTTTTAACAAGAAACTATTGCAAGCCCCATTATTTCAATTTATAATAGAAATGATATGTGGGAAATAAGTTCTATACCGATCCGGGGACTGCGGCCTGACCTGCAGCAGCCGGGGCGCCTTAAAATTTGTATGTATGGCAGCGACGCCATAAAATATAGATAAAGAGGGAAAACTATGCAGGAGAAAGGGAACGGCAATGAGCAATATTCCTTTATCAACGAGAAACGGAAAGAAAAACCGGTCAACAGAAAAAGGCTTGTTTTGTATGCGTGTTTTACGGTGGCAATGGCAGTGGTATTCGGTCTGGTCGCAAGTCTCGTATTTGCTTATTTCCGGCCAAAATTTGAAGAGATGCTCTATCCCAGAGAACAGGAGCTGATTAAAATCCCCAGGGATTATCTGGATACGGCACAGACGGAACAGCAGGAGGATGCGGTGGAGGATACGCAGGAGCTTTTGGGCGGAGAGGATGTGTTTCCGACGGAAACGGCCTTACCCGAAACAGAAACGCAACCGGAGGATACTGCGCAGGGGGAGGAAAACAGCGATGAAATTTTGGGGACAGAGCTGACGATTCAGGATTACCAGAAAATCCAGAATCAGCTCTACGATATCGGGAGGGATGCCAACCGTTTTGTTGTAACGGTTACAGGAATCAAGAGCGATACGGACTGGTTTCAGAACGATTATGAGAGAAAAGACCAGATCTCCGGCGCTGTGATTGCAGATAACGGGACGGAGCTTCTGATTTTGACGGAGCGCAAGATGATTGCAGATGCGCAGGAAATTTATGTTACATTTTCCAGCGGCTTTCAGGCGGCGGCATCTATGAAAAAATATGATGCCAACACGGGCGTCTGCATACTTTCGGTGCAGATTTCGGAGCTTGACGAGACTACAAGAGAGTCTGCCTGCGCCGCTGTGCTTGGCAATTCGCTGACCACAAAACAGGGAGAGATTGTAATTGCCGTTGGCAGCCCGCTGGGGACAAGCTATTCGATTCTGACCGGAAACATTACATCGACAACAAACAGTATCTCTACCGTTGACTCAAAATACGGTCTTTTTACGACAAATATTGTCGGAAACAGCAGCGGCAGCGGTGTTTTGTTAAATGTCAGCGGAGAGATCATCGGGCTTGTGATGCAGCAGTACAACAACAGAGATGAGGGAACGCTGACAGCTGTTTCGATTTCCGAGCTGAAAGCACTGATTGAAATGCTCTCCAACAATATGGATATGCCATATCTGGGAGTGGAGCTCACGACTGTCACCGATGTGATTGCTGCAGAATATGATATCCCCAAAGGGGCCTATGTCAAAGATGTGCGAATGGATTCGCCGGCTATGGCTGCAGGGATTCAAAACGGGGACGTGATAACTGAGATCGACGGCGACGCTATTTTTACCGTGGACGGATACAGGAACAAACTGCTGGCAATGGTACCGGGGGAGACGGTTCAGGTTATCGTAAAACGTCAGGGAGCTGATGGGTATGCAAATATTTCCTGTCATGTGGAGGTCGGTGTGATGCATTAAGCCAGGATTAAAAAACGGTTTTGCAGGAACTGCCACAGACATTTGGGCTGACAACCGTACACAGCTTTTTGTTCTGACAGTTTTAAAGCAGTAACAACTTTTTCTGTGCGAAAGAGGAAAAATAAGAAAAGCGCCGTCGCCGGTGTGTCTGTTTTCTGAGCCGGCAGCGGCAGCGGAATGTGAGGAAGAAAATGAAGTATATTGAAAGTCTGCATGAAGGCGAAAGAATCACTGAGATTTACATCTGCAAGCAGAAAGTGTCTGCGCTGACGAAAGCGGGAAAACCGTACGAATCTCTGATTTTGCAGGACAAAACAGGGATGTTGGATGCAAAAATCTGGGAGCCCGGTTCAAGCGGAATCGACGACTTTGACGCGCTCGATTACATTGCGGTCACGGGGGATGTTACCTGTTTTCAGGGAAATCTGCAGTTAAATGTCAAGCGTGTTCGAAAAGCGCTGGAAAACGAATATGAGCCGAAAGACTATCTGCCGGTCAGCAGGAGGGACATCGACGAAATGTATGAGGAACTGACTCAGTTGGTTCAGTCCGTCACACAGCCTTATTTAAAAAGGCTGCTTGAGTCCTTTTTTGTGGATGACAAATCATTTATCGAGCGTTTCCGATTTCATTCAGCGGCCAAAACGGTTCACCACGGATTTGTCGGAGGACTGCTTGAACATACGCTCGGCGTTGCCAGGTGCTGTGATTTTTTCTCAAAGGCATATCCGATTTTAAATCGAGATTTAATTATATGCGCCGCACTTTTTCATGATATCGGTAAGATGGATGAGATCTCGCCTTTTCCGGAAAATGATTATACGGATGCGGGCCAGCTGCTTGGTCATATTATGATCGGCGCGGAAACGATTACAGAAAGGATTCGGGAGATTGACGGTTTTCCGGCACGGCTGGAGCGCGAGCTGATTCACTGTATTCTGGCGCACCATGGCGAACTGGAATTTGGTTCGCCAAAGAAACCGGCGCTGCCAGAAGCGCTCGCGCTCAGTTTTGCCGATAATCTGGACGCAAAGATGGAGACAATCCGGGAGATTTTTGAGAATGTGCCGGAAAATAATTTGAAATGGCAGGGATACAATCGTTTGCTTGAGAGCAATATCCGCCGTTCGGGCAGGGACTGATATGCAGAAAAATGATATTATTACATTGACAATTGAGGATATGGGGATCAACGGAGAGGGCATCGGAAGATATCACGGCATGACTTTTTTTGTAAAGGATGCGGTAGTCGGAGATGTCCTCTCCGCTCGCATTCTGAAAATAAAAAAGACATGTGGCTATGCCAGAATAGAATCTGTTCTGACGCCCTCAGTTGACCGCGTCAAGCCGCAGTGCGCATTGTACCGAAAATGCGGCGGCTGCCAGATTCAGCCGCTCCGTTATGATAAGCAGCTTGAGATGAAACAAAAAAGGATCTGTGACAGCCTGGTTCGTATCGGAGGTTTTGACAGAGAAGAGATTGCGGATATTTTTGAGCCGATAGTTGGAATGGACATGCCGTATCGTTATCGCAATAAAGCGCAGTTTCCGGTTGGAACGGACCAAAACGGAAATCCTGTTGTCGGTTTTTACGCTGCTCATTCACACAATATTATTCCCGTTTCTGACTGTCTGCTTGGCGTTGCAGAGAACAGGGCGATTGCGGAAGCTGTTTTGGCATATATGAAAGAGTGCCATGTGCCGGCTTACAATGAAAAGACGCAGAGCGGTTTGATTCGCCATATTCTGATTCGGTATGGATTTTCGACAAGGGAGATTATGGTCTGCCTGATTATCAACGGGACAAAACTGCCGTTTCCGGACAGCCTGACCCGGCGGCTGCGTTTGATTGAGGGGTTAAAAAGCATTTCTGTCAATCAAAACAGGAAGAATACAAATGTGATTCTTGGGGACAGGACAGATGTGATCTGGGGATCGTCATACATTACAGACAGGATCCATCTGTGGAATTGCGGCCACCGGATTGGTTCGGATTCTTCGGCCGAATTTTCGCTGACAGATCAGGCTGTCGCCTACCATATTTCGCCGCAGTCTTTTTACCAGGTCAATCCCGTCCAGACGGAAAAGCTCTACAGTATTGCGCTTGATTTTGCCGGCCTTACCGGGTCGGAGACGGTCTGGGATTTATACTGTGGGATTGGCACGATTTCACTGTTTTTGGCCGGACATGCAAAACAGGTTTACGGTGTGGAAATTGTGCCGCAGGCCGTTGCGGACGCAAAGGAAAATGCCAGGCGAAACGGCATTTCAAACGCTGCTTTTTTTTGCGGAAAAGCAGAAGACGTACTGCCGGCATTCTACAACAGAGCTGTGCAGTCTTCCGTTCACGGCCAGCATGAGGACGCTATGCTGCATCCCGATGTGATTGTTGTAGATCCGCCCAGAAAAGGGTGCGATCCCAAGTGTCTGGAGACGATGCTGAAAATGCAGCCGCAGAAGATCGTTTATGTCAGCTGCGACCCGGCAACGCTGGCAAGGGATCTGAAAGTGTTGTGTGACGGCGGGTATCGGCTGGTAAAAGGACGGGGAGTGGATCAGTTTTGCCATACGGTGCATGTGGAGACGGTTGTAATGCTTTCCCACAAAAAACCTGATAGCGTAATCAACG
>CAMUHN010000056.1 GCA_947088675.1 uncultured Roseburia sp. | reverse complement strand
GGAGGCATGAGTATATGACGTTGTTGATGCGAGACCAGGAGAATGTGGAAAAAGGGGAAGAACGTGGAGAAGAAAGACTGGCTACACTGATATTGCTATTAAATGAGGAAAATAGGTCGTCAGATGTTATCAGGGCATTACAGGATAAAGAATATCGCCAGAATCTTTATGTGGAATATCACATTATCTAAGAGCAGGAGCAGAACAGGGCAGAGTATTTCAAGTGTTCTGCCTTGCTTGACAGAATAAAATAATATAGGGTCATTTTTCGCACTTGAGTATGTTATGGAGAACCGTATCACAAGTGAGGGCGAAAAGGCATACAAAGAAGAATGAGGATTCCTGGGACAGAGGTATAAGAGGCATCCATGGAAATTTATGAAAGAGGAGATACAATATCTGTCACAGAGGATAGGCCTTTGAAGAGGCTCTTTTATTTACGGAGATTGCCAATCCGACGCTTGACATTGTGTGAAGACCTGGATGAGGATGTATGGGTTTGAACGGTGAATTTTTGAGGAGTGAGGTTATGTATATAAAAACAGAAAAATTTATCATAACAGATCTGACCATGGATATGTGTCATGATTATCAGAAAAATTCCATAGATGATGATAACAGACGTTTCGTGCCGGATGAGGTGTGTGAAACGTTGGAAGATGCAGAGAGAACTTTAAAATGGTTAATTGAATCATATTCTTCTTCCAATGGACCGTTTGTATATCCGATTATTACAAATGAAAATATTAATATCGGATATGTCCAGGCATGTCCTGTAGGAGAAGAATTTGAGATCGGGTATCATATCGCTCAAAAATATACCGGAAACGGATTTGCTACTGCAGCGGTAAAAGCGTTTTTGCCGGTGATCATGGAAAATCTGCAGATTGATCGAATATATGGCATAGTGTTAGAAGAAAACATTGCTTCTCATAAAGTTCTGGAGAAAAACGGCTTTCAATTAGTGTTTAAAGGCATTGATCGATATCAGGGCAGGAACCGGGAGCTGCGAAAATACATTTTTGAACGATAATATGTAAAGTGAAACTGCTGTTAAATACGAGAGAGGGGAAAACAGAATGCCTTACAGAAGAAAATACGTCTTGTGTCTTTTTCTTTTACTGGCATTGCAGGTTTTTGGCGCCTGCGGCCAGAAAAGAAATATAGAAAATGTGGTCGTTGATAATCAGGATATCTTTAAAGCGGAGGCAGAGGATGTGATCGCACGGTATCAGGAGGATCCGGATGCGTTTCGGGAAGAGATCACAGTCGAAGAGTTACAGGGGGATTCTCTTGCAATTTTAAAGGATACCCGACAGTGGGGTGAGAATGCCTGTATTTACCGGCCGGCTGAATACGGCGATGACACGGTGCTGGTCTGCACATGCAGTGCGACCGGACTTTTGATGGCAACTTTTGAATGGGGATTTTATTATACGCAGGAAGACACGGTACATCTGCTCCGAAATGCCTATGTAAGCGGTGAACTGACAGAGGGGGAGGATGGCATATACAGATGTATGGAAGAGGGCGGCGACAACTATTACAATACAAAAAAGATATGCGAACATTTTTATTATTATGAGACGGGAAACTAACTGTAAAAAAGCCGCAGAGTTTACGAGGCGGATGAAAAAAACGCATACCATTTTTTTACCGCAGATGTTGGAATATCATTCCGTTTTTCTGGAGGCAGCATTTGAAGGGAGCGGGTATCATCTGAAAGTGATGCAGGGAGGCTGCTGCCTGAAAGAGAGAGCCCTGCGCTACATCAGCAGCGATTTCTGCTATCCTGGCATTTTGATTATCGGCCAGGTATTGGAATTACTGGAATCGGGAAAATATCCAACAGACCGGATTGCATTTATGGAACCGCAGGCAGGCGGATCGTGCAGAGCAGGAAATTATTACCATACAATTCTGCGTACATTGGAAAAATGCGGACAGCAGATACCGGTAATATCCTTAAATTATAAGGGGTTGGAACGTCATTCCGGTTTTCGTATTACGCTGCCGCTGCTTTTATCGGCCATTACGGCAGTCTGCTACGGAGATTTGATTATGAGCCTGTATCAACAGACAAAGCCATATGAATGTGAATCAGGGCAAACAGATACAGTGCGCCGTCAGTTGGAGCAGCAGCTGGCGGCACGGATCAGAAATCATGATGGCATTTACCGCAACACGGGCTGCAGGCGCCGTGCCGTTTACCGTTATATTTTGGATACGTTTTCAAATATACCGCAAAAACAGGAAAAAAAGAAAATGGTGGGCATCACAGGAGAAATTTATATCAAATATTCTTCCCTTGGGAATCATGGACTGGAAAACTATTTAATCAGCCAAAACTGCCAGTATAGGATGGGCGGATTTATCAATTATGCGATTTATGTACTGGACAGCGATGCGCAGAATTATCTGCTGCAGGCCAAATCTGCCATATTTCGGCCTGTATATGAAACTGCGATTGCGTATCTGAAAAAAATACAGATCGAATTATATGATGAGGTCAGAAAGCATGGGCGTTTTTTGATTGATCCTCCATTTGATCAATTAAAAAAGAGTGCAGAGGGAATCATTGATTATGGATGCAACACCGGTGACGGATGGCTTGTTGCAGCGGAGACGGCAGCGGCAATTGAGCAGGGCTGCCGCCATGTACTGATTCTGCACCCGTTTGGATGTCTGATCAGCCATGTATGCGAACGTGGAATTATAAAAAAGTTAAAAAACAGGTATCCGGATGTAAATATCCAGACAATAGAATTTGATTACGATTCCAGTGATACACTGCGCGAAAGCAGAATTTTGCTTGGGCTTTCTGAAATGTAAGCAGGAGAACAGATGCTTTCTTATCTATATGAGCTATTGAAATCTCTGCAGGTATTGTTTATAATGGAAAATATATGACAGGAAATAGAACAGAAAAAGAGGAAAAGAATGACAAAAAAACAACTGGCAAAAGAAATCATTCAAAAATTAAAGGAGGAATATCCGGACGCAGCCTGTTCTCTGGAATATGATAAGGCATGGAAACTGTTAGTCAGCGTGCGGCTGGCCGCGCAGTGCACCGATGCAAGAGTGAATGTCGTAGTAGAAAAGCTCTACGAAAAATTTCCTGACGTAGATGCGCTAGCCAGGGCCCCGGTTTCCGAAATTGAAGAGATTGTGCGTCCCTGTGGACTTGGAAACAGCAAGGCGCGCGATATCAGCGCATGCATGAAAATGCTGCGCGATGAATATCAGGGACATGTGCCGGATGATTTCGATAAGTTGTTAAAACTGCCGGGTGTCGGAAGAAAAAGCGCAAACCTTATTATGGGCGATGTGTTCGGAAAGCCGGCAATCGTAACAGATACGCACTGTATCCGCCTTGTTAACCGGATGGGGCTTGTGGATGGTATAAAGGAACCTGCCAAAGTAGAAAAGGAACTGTGGAAGATTATTCCGGGAGAAGAGGGAAGCGATTTCTGCCACCGCCTTGTCTGGCATGGCCGGGATATCTGTACGGCCCGTACCAGACCCCACTGTGAACGATGCTGTATTTTGGGTATCTGTAAAAAAGTGGGAGTGGAATAAAGGATGGAGATTAAAATTTACCATACGCTTCCCAGAGAGGCGGAAGCAATACGTATTGCCGTATTTGTGGAGGAGCAGGGATTTTGCGATGAAATGGATGATACGGACGAGATCGCAGTGCATCTTGTCATGTATGACGGGAAGACGCCGGCAGCAACATGCCGCCTGTTCTGGGATGAGGCCATGCAGTCGCATTTACTGGGACGCCTGGCAGTCAGAAAAGAATATCGAGGAAAAGGGGCCGGCGCTGCAATGATAAGCCGTGCGGAAGCATATATTAAGGAAATCGGGGGGAAAAGCATCCTGCTTCACGCGCAGTGCGCAGCAGCGGAATTTTATAAGAAACAGGGTTATCAAAAACGGGGGCAGGCGGATGATGAACAGGGCTGTCCGCATATCTGGATGTACAAGGAACTGGAGGAATGACCATGCGCATGTATGACCTGATCGTAAAAAAGAAACACGGCAGGGAACTCTCCACCGGGGAAATACGTTTTATGATTGAAAAATATACAGACGGAACAATTCCCGATTATCAGATGTCATCTATGTTAATGGCAATCTGCTTTTGTGGTATGAGTAAAAGAGAAACGCTTGATCTGACACTTGCTATGAGAGACAGCGGGGATGTGATGGATCTGTCCAAAATCAGAGGGATAAAAGTCGACAAGCACAGTACCGGCGGTGTGGGAGATAAAACTACGCTTGCGCTTGCTCCGCTTGTCGCGTCTCTTGGCGTTCCTGTTGCAAAAATGGCTGGCAGGGGCCTTGGATACACCGGGGGGACCATCGACAAACTGGAATGTTTTCCCGGATTTGATACGGGCATTTCGGAAGAGACTTTTCTTTCCAATGTCAACCGGATCGGAATCGCAGTCGCCGGACAGACAAAAAGTCTTGCACCGGCTGACAAAAAATTATATGCGCTGCGTGACGTAACAGGTACGGTAGATGAGCTTTCATTGATTGCCAGTTCTATCATGAGCAAAAAGCTGTGTTCCCGGAGTGATGCAATTGTATTGGACGTAAAAACCGGAAGCGGCGCTTTTATGAAACAGATGGATGATGCATGTGCGCTGGCAGAGCAGATGGTAGCAATTGGCATAATGGCGGGGAAAAAGACAATGGCGGCTATTACGGATATGGATCAGCCCCTGGGGTTTGCTGTGGGCAATTCGCTGGAAGTAATGGAAGCGATCGAAACTTTAAAGGGAAATGGCCCAACGGATTTTAAGCAGGTTGTCTTTGCACTTGGAACGTTAATGCTTCTTGCGGCAAAACGCGTCCAGTCAGAAGAAGAGGCGGCCGCGCTGATGGACGAGGCCATAAAAGACGGACGCGCGCTGAGAAAACTGGCCGAGTTTGTGCGGGCGCAGGGCGGCGATGACACTTATGTGTTCAATCCGTCAAAATTTCCGAAAGCGCCGGTCACAGTTCCTGTCATTGCAGAAAAATCTGGTTATGTCACACGCATACAGGCGGAGAATATTGGCGCCGCCTGTATGACGCTTGGGGGCGGTCGTATGACAAAAGACGCGCAGATCGACCGTTCCGTCGGCATTCTCCTGAAAAAGAAAAATTCTGACCTGGTAAAAAAAGGAGAGCCGCTGGCGTATCTTTATGCAGCAGGAGAGCGTGATCTGGACATTATCATTCAAAATATCAGAGATGCATATGAAATAGGAAACGAAAAGCCGGTGCGAACCGATGTCGTTAAAAAAATCATAACAGAGGATGTAATTTCCGAATAAGACACCCTCTTCTTTCATATATTTTTCTATGAGAAAAAAACAAAAAAAAACAGAGGCGGATCTGTCTATTCATGAAAAAGTAATCAATACGCTTGAACTGCCGAAAGATCTGATGCTTGGCGCGCCGATTGTCACTGTCACCGGCAGAAAAGAACTGGTTATTACAAATTATAAAGGAATCTTAGAGTATGAAGATTCCTTTATCCGCATACAGACAAAGACATGCAGGATCGTTATTTCCGGTGTACGTCTTGCAATTGATTATTATACCAATGAGGAGATGAAAATCACGGGTTTTTTTGAGGCCATCCAATATGAGAGCTGACCGCGTATGATTCTTTCCGCCATCAAATATTTCAGAGGGTTTGTATATGTTCATCTGACAGGGTATGCACCGGAGCGTTTCCTGAATCTGTGCGGAAACCGCGATATCCTGATCTGGAATCTGACCCCCTGTGAGGACGGCTATTTTTTTTATATCAGTGTTTATGGGTTTAAACAGTTAAAACCGATACTGAAAAAGACAAAGACAAAAATACACATATTAAAGCGCTATGGCGTGCCGTTTACGATCTTTCGCTACCGCAGACGAAAAATATATGCGATGGGCATTCTGATCTTTGCAGGCCTTTTGTATTATTGTTCCGGTTTTATCTGGAATATCGAGGTGGGCGGCAACTCCTACCTCTCTGAGGAGATGATTCTTGATTTCTTAAAGGAGGAAGACTGTTCGTTTGGTACGAAAAAGAAAGATATAGACTGCGAGGCGCTCGAGGAGGCGCTCAGAAGCAGTTACAGCGAGGTCATATGGACATCCATTAAAATTTACGGCACAAAAATGACTGTCGATATACAGGAAAATCTGCTGCCGGAGGAAAATTATATCAAAAAAGAAGATACGGTTTATGATATTGTGGCAAAAAAGGACGGCGTGATTTCGAGTATTGTCACAAGAAGCGGGACGCCGCTTATAGTGGCTGGCAGTGAAGTAAAACAGGGCGATTTGCTTGTCTGCGGCAGAATGGAGATCCTTGACGACAATGGCGAAGTATCGGGGTATCTTTATCACAGCTGCGAAGCGGATATTATTGCAAAAGTTACATATGAATATAGGGACGAAATCCCTGTCGAATATATCGATCCTGTTAAAACGGGAAATACAAAAACGGACTATAAAATTCTGTTTGGCCAGAGAGCGCTTTCTAATCCGTTTTTTAAAACCGGGTATGAAAATTTTAACGTGGTATCGGAAACGGACCAGCTCCATTTTACCGATAACTTTTATCTGCCGGTTTATCTGACCAGAGAGACATATGAAGAATATAAAAAAGAGAAAAAAAGGCGTACGAAAGAGGAAGCGCAGGAGATCGCGTCAAAAAATCTGGCAAATTATATCAAAAATTTGGAAGAAAATGGTATTCAAATAACAGCAAAAAATGTTATCATAGAAAAAAAGAATGAAATTTATGTAGTAAGCGGGACGATTGAAGCGCTGGAATCTGTCGTTTCCTATCAACCTACAGAAATAAAACACACGACGAGCCAGGAGGGGCAGAACACAGATGAGTCTGACTGAAATTACACTGGACATACCGGCGGGACATATGGCGAATGTCTTTGGCCAGTTTGATGCGCATATCAAAAAAATAGAACGCACATTAAATGTTACTGTCGTAGTACGTGACGGTTCTATGAAGATTATCGGAGACGAGGGGCGCGTGCAGGGAGCGGGAAATATTTTTACCGGGCTGTTAGAGCTTTCCAGACGCGGAAACGAGATTACGGAGCAGAATGTCAATTATGCACTGGCGCTTCTTGCAGAGCAGAAAGAGTCCGTGCTGGTCGAGATTGACCAGGACTGTATCTGCCATACTGTGGCAGGCAAACCGGTGAAACCAAAGACGCTGGGACAGAAGAAGTATGTGGACGATATCCGAAATAAAATGATTGTATTCGGGATAGGGCCTGCCGGTACCGGAAAAACATACCTTGCAATGGCGATGGCAATCACTGCATTTAAAAACGAGGAAGTCGGACGTATTATTCTGACGCGTCCGGCCATTGAGGCAGGAGAAAAACTGGGATTTCTGCCGGGTGATTTACAGAGCAAAATTGACCCGTATCTGAGGCCTTTGTACGATGCTCTCTATCAGATTATGGGTGCGGAGAGTTTCCAGAAAAATACGGAGAGAGGACTGATTGAAGTAGCGCCCCTTGCCTATATGAGGGGGCGCACATTAGATAATGCATTTATTATATTGGATGAGGCGCAGAATACTTCACCGGCGCAGATGAAAATGTTTCTGACGCGAATCGGATTCGGATCGAAAGCGGTTATTACCGGGGATGCGACCCAAAAGGACCTTGCGCCCGGAATGCCGTCAGGACTTGACCATGCTCTGGCTGTTTTGCGCAAAGTAGATGAAATCGGAATCTGCGAACTGACCAGTCAGGATGTGGTGCGTCATCCGCTGGTCCAGAAAATCGTAAAAGCATATGAAGATTATGAGAAAAAGGCAGGGCAGGAGAACAAAAGGCGGCAGGAGAAGAGAAGACGATGAAAGACCAGATTGTGTTCAAACGTTTCTTTTATCTGTGCCTGATTGTCTTAACTTTGTTTGGATATACTGCAGCCATCAGCCTTTTCTGCGGCGTGTGGCTGGATGAAATGATTGTTTATCTGGTCTTTACCGCAATGTTTGGCGTGCTGTTTGTTTTTTATCTGGAGCATAAGCGAAATCTTGGCGTGATTGAGCATGACCGGGAGACAGATTACGCCTGGGTCTGGACGGGGTTATTTCTCTCATCGCTTATTATGACTGCGGGAGTGCTTTTTCCGGAATTTTTAAAACCGGTATTGGCAGCGGCTGTCTTAATGTGCGCATTTTCAAAAACAGAGATTGCGCTTCCGGTTCATGTTTTTTACAGTGTCCTTTTGTGTCTTGGAATGCGTTCCACTGTATACGAGTTTCTGTTGTACGGCATTTTCTGCGTATTTGGCTGTATCCTGGCCGAGGCAGTGGGGGAACGGCGTTTTGCGCCCTGGTATCATCTGATCCTGTTTTGCATCTGTGCGCTGCTGCCGCATATTTTTTACTATATGGCAAATCAGCAGATCTCGTATCTGACTTTGCTCTGCGGCGCCGTGGAGGGCGCGGCGCTTGTCTTTCTGGTATTTTTGTTCCAGAAGAGTATCATTGCCTGGCGTGAACACGCGCTGCAGAGGAAATATAAAAAAATTATGGACGAGTCATATTTTCTTGCGGGAGAACTGCGTGAATTTTCTGTCGCGGAGTATGCACATGCGAAAAAAGTAGCGGAAGTAGCGTCCTACTGTGCGAAAATTGCAGGAGCAAATGAAAAGATCTGCGCAGCGGCAGGATTTTATTACCGGATTGGCATCATAGAGGGGGATGCGATCGCCAAAAACGGGATACGCTTACTGCGAAAATCATGTTTTCCGGAGGATGTAATTCGCATTATTGAAGAATACAATGGAGAAATAAAAATGCCCTCGACTTCAGAGTCTGCGATCGTACATATGGTCGATGGCTTGCTGAAAAAGCTCGAAGTATTAAAGAGCAGGACAACCATGTCGAGCGACTGGAATCAGGATATGGTTATTTATCAGACGCTGAACGAATATTCGGCAAGCGGTATTTACGATAGTTCCGGTCTTAGCATGAACCGTTTTCTGCAGATTCGGGAATGCCTCGTAAAATCAGATCATCTACTGCAAACAGAAAGGGACACACAATGACATTAAATTTTGAAACAGAGGTGGATGCAGTTTTTTCGTTTGATGCACAGGAGCTGGCAAGGGAAGTTGTGTCCTTTACCATTGAGCAGGAAGCGTTCCCCTATGAAGCGGAACTTAACCTGACGCTGACCGACAATTCGGGCATACAGGAGATCAACCGGATCTACCGAGGCCTGGATCAGCCGACAGACGTACTGTCGTTTCCACTGCTTACGTATCCGGACGCAGGCGACTTTTCCGGGCTGGAGGATTCCTATGGGGATAATTTTAATCCGGATACAGGAGAAATTGTGCTCGGCGATATTGTAATTTCGACAGAACGGGTAAAGGAACAGGCCGCACAGTACGGACACAGTGAAAAGCGGGAGTATGCATTTTTGATTGTCCACAGTATGCTGCACCTGTTCGGATATGACCATATGGAAAAAGACGAAGCAGACCAAATGGAAGCGAAGCAGACTGAAATTCTGGAAAAAATGAAAATTTTCCGATCCTGAAGAGGGATCAGAACGAGAGTCTGCAATACAGCCGGAAAGGATTACGCAATCTATGGGTGCAAAACGAAAAAAAAGCAGTTCAAGTTTTCTGATGCAGGGGTCGGTATTGGCGGCGGCATCCCTGATCAGCCGTATTATCGGGCTGGTTTACCGTGTTCCTCTGCATCGGATTATCGGAGATACCGGAGACGATTATTACAGCACTGCTTTTGAAATCTACAATATACTGTTGATTATTTCATCATACAGTCTGCCGCTTGCCGTATCAAAACTGGTTTCGGCAAATATGACAAAGGGCCGGCGGCGAAATGTTTACCGCATTCTAAAATGCGCGTTGATTTTTGCTGCAGTGACAGGTACGGCTGCCGCCGCTGTTTTATTTTTCGGGGCGGAATTTATCACGGATACAATTATGAAGACGCCCTACAGCATTTTTGCAGTCAGAGTATTGGTTCCGGTTCTTTTGATTGTCGCCGTGCTTGGTGTGATTCGGGGTTTTTTTCAGGGACTCGGAACGATGATGCCAAGCGCCTTTTCGCAGGTGCTCGAACAGATCGTGAATGCAATTGTCAGCGTCTGGGCGGCGTATGTGCTGTTTTCCTATGGAGGTAAAATCGGCGCCGTTTTGGGGAACAAAGAAAACTATGCTGCGGCATATGGTGCATCCGGCGGTACGCTTGGAACAGGGATTGGGGCTTTGGCAGGCCTTTTATTTGTGCTGTTTGTGCTTTGCGTCTATCTTTCCGTCCTGAAACGGCAGATGAAGCGCGAGCGCCCCGGTACGGAGGATTCCTACACGTATATTTTTCGCACGCTTGTGATTACGATCGTGCCGGTGCTGCTCAGTACAACAATCTACAACTGCAACAATATTTTAGATCAGGCGCTTTATAAAAATATTGCAATTTTTCAGGGTTATGCAGCGGAACAATATGGGACATGGAACGGAATCTATGGGATGAAATACCGGACTCTGATCAATGTCCCGATATCCATTGCATCGGCGCTTGCGGCCTCTTCGGTTCCTGCACTGACCGCCGCCTATGCGGCCGGGAATATTCGCAAAGCAAAGGCTGAGATCTATATGGCAAACCGTTTTATTATGCTGATTGCTTTCCCGTGCGCCGTTGGCATGTGTGTCCTTGCCGCGCCGATTATGCAGCTTGTTTTTTCCGACAGCACGGATACTGCCGCACTGATGCTTCGGGTTGGCGCCGTCTCGATTATTTTTTCATCTCTGTCAACGCTCTCAAACGGGCTTTTGCAGGGCATCAACAGAATGAAAGAACCGGTAAAAAATGCTGCGATTGCGCTTGTGCTGCATTTAATTGTGCTTGCCGCACTGATGCTTTTGCTCAACTTAAATATCTATGCCGTGATTATTGCAAATGCGGTATTTGGTTTGATTATGTGTATTTTAAACGCGCGTTCCATCCGCAAATACAGCGGTTACAAACAGGAGGTCAAAAAAACGTTCCTGATTCCTGCAATTTCATCCGCTATTATGGGCGCTGTGGTATACGGCGTATTTTGGCTGTTTGATACTCTGCTCGCACTGCGGACAGTCGGAACAATTACTGCAATTGCAGTCGGTGTGATAGTTTATTTTATCATCCTGCTTCTGTTTAAAGGGCTGAACGAACAGGAGTTGTTAAAATTTCCGAAAGGACGCACACTGGCAAATCTTGCAAAGAAAATGCATCTTTTAAAATAAATTTGTATAAAAAAGAAAATATTGGCAGATACTTATCAAAACAACGTATTTCATCGGAGGGTGCCATGAAAAAAATGATAAGTATCTGCTTTTTGCTGTTTGCAGTTTTTATCGGACTTGTCGCCGTTTTCTTCTGGATGTTAAAAACCCCGGACGAGCCTGTCGTGCCTTATGAGGTGGCGCTTGATTCCGAATACGCGGAGCCGACAGAGACACAGGAGGCGCTTGCGGCAAGCGTATCCCTGCAACAAAACTATATGTACCTGCTGCGTGTGGAGGAGGGGCGCCTTGTTGTCTACGAAAAAGACGGGGAGACGGTATATCTGGAGACAAATATTCGATATGAAGACCTTGACGATGAAATGAAGAAAAAGGCCGCGGCGGGCATCCCGTTTGAAAATGACAGGGAGCTGTACGAATTTTTGGAAAACTACTCCAGTTAAAATATTGAATGTTTCGCCTGAGTATGTTACTATAATAAGAAGTGTGCGTTTGGCCGGTTTGGCATACGCTTCTATAGAACAGGTATGGAGAAACAATATGGTAAAAGCGGATACCGCAGTAATCGGCGGCGGCGCAGCCGGACTTATGGCTGCGATTGCCGCCGCAAAAAACGGAGCGAAAACAGTTATTATAGAGCATATGGACAGAGTCGGAAAGAAAATTCTTTCGACCGGAAACGGAAAATGCAACTATACAAATGCACTCTGTGAGATTTCCTGTTACCGGGGGGAACACCCGGACTTTGTAAGCGCTGTCTTAAAACAGTTCGGTTCAGCAGATACGATCCGTTTTTTTGAGGAACTTGGCGTTTGTCCAAAAGAAAGAAACGGATGGTACTATCCGCAGAGCGGACAGGCATCGGCGGTGCTTGACGTTTTGATGATGGAAACGAAAGCCGCAGGCGTTACGATTTATACATCCTGTCGGATTTGCAGTATAAAAAAGAAAGGCGGCTGTTTTTGGGTTGATACAAATCAGGACACTTTTCTTGCACGCACGGTTGTATTTGCGACCGGTCTTCTGGCATCGCCAAAGACAGGAAGCGACGGAAGCGCGCTTCCATATATAGAACAGTTTGGGCATAAAATGATAGATATTGTGCCTGCACTTGTGCAAATGAAAGGAAAACAGTCATTTTTAAAATCAGTTGCAGGAATACGTGCAGAAGCAGCAGTCACGCTTTTCGTCAACGGGCAACAAATTACGACAGAAAAGGGGGAACTCCAGCTGACAGAATACGGCGTGTCGGGGATACCGGTATTTCAGTTAAGCCGTTATGCCGCAAAAGCGCTTTCACAGGGGGGCAGCGCTTATGTGCTGCTTGACTTTCTGCCGCAGCTGCAGACAATGGAAGAGACAGAACGTTTTCTGTCACGCCGTTTTTTTTGCGCGGCAGAAAACGGGCGCGGCAAGGATGCCTGCGCGGCGCTGGTCGGATTATTTCACAAAAAGCTGATTCCTGTATTTTTGCGTGAAGCGGACATCCCGGCGGCGTGTTGGGCCGGGAATATTACCAGAAAACAGGTAAGCCGTCTTTCCAATGCGGTGCGCGCGCTGCGCGTAGATCTCACCGGAAGTATGGGTTTTTCCCATGCGCAGGTATGTGCGGGAGGCGTAGATACTTCACAGATCAAAAATGATACGCTTGAGTCGAAACTTGTGGAAGGACTGTATTTTGCAGGCGAGGTGATCGACATTGACGGAGCATGCGGCGGTTATAATCTGCAGTGGGCATGGTCAAGCGGATATGTGGCAGGCTGCTTTGCAGCCAGGCACAAAGTCCGGGAAGACGTGCAGGAAAAAATCTGCATCCGTCAGATCGGCCTGCCGATTGGTCATACAAAAAAACAGCTTGATGAAAAAATACAGAAAACCCTGAAACTGCCGTCGTCAGAAGAGTTCCGCTATACGATCGTAAAACGGTCCATTGACGCGCGCAAAAAACCGGATTTGAAGTATGTCTATACGGTTGAGGCTTCGCTTTCCGATCCGCAGAAACACATTAAAAAAATAAAAGATAGAAATGTAAGCCTTGTAACGCCAAAGCGTTATCAGATAAAAAAAGCGGAAAAGGATTTGTTTCACCGGCCGCCTGTCATCGTCGGAACGGGTCCGGCCGGTCTGTTTTGCGCCTATGCACTGCTGCTTGGCGGGATACGCCCGATTCTGATTGAGCGCGGCAAACCCGCAGAGGAGCGCGTCATGGATATCGAACGCTTCTGGAAAAGCGGCGTGCTTGACACGCGATCGAACGTACAGTTTGGAGAGGGCGGGGCGGGCACATTCTCAGACGGAAAATTAAATACATTGGTCAAAGATCCGCTTGGGCGCAGCCGTTTTGTGCTGGAAACATTTGTGAAATTCGGTGCGCCGGAATCCATATTATATGAAAACAAACCGCATATCGGAACGGATCTCCTTTTGCTGATTCTAAAAAATATGCGGATCGAGATGGAGCGTATGGGCGCGGAGTATCGTTTTTTATCCTGTATGACAGATTACCGGATCGAACACGGCAGGCTTGGCGCGATTGAAATCAACGAACAGGAATGGCTGGAAACCTCCTGTATGGCGCTTGCCATTGGCCATTCTGCGAGAGATACCTTTTTTATGCTGGCTCAGAAAGGCGATCTGTTTATGGAAGCGAAAGCATTCGCGGTCGGATACCGTGTGGAGCATCCGCAGATGTCCGTTAATTTTGGTCAGTATGGGGAGCGTTATTTTAAGGAGCTTCCGGCGGCGTCCTATAAACTTGCCGCAAATTTTGAAAACGGGCGCGGCGTTTATTCTTTTTGCATGTGCCCTGGCGGATATGTGGTAAACGCATCCTCCGAAGAGGGAAAGCTTGTCGTAAACGGCATGAGTTATTCTGCGCGGGACGGGGCAAATGCCAACAGTGCAATCATAGTTACCGTAACGCCGGATGATTTTCGCACCTGTTGTGACCGTTGTCTGCAGGAGAAAAAAGAAATTGGAAACGAAAATGATGCGCTGTGCGGGGTGCGGTTTCAACAAAAGCTCGAAGAGAGGGCTTTTTCGCTCTGCAACGGCAAAATACCGCAGCAGCTGTTCGGCGATTACTGCGATCATGCGGTTTCGTCTTCATACGGCGCTTTTGAGAGCGCCGCAAAAGGGGCGTGCGCATTGACCAGCTTAAGAGGTCTTTTGCCGGACGAGGTAGAGCAGACGTTTATACGCGGCATGCATCAGTTTGCACATGAAGTACATGATTTTGACAGGCGGGATGCGATACTCTCCGGGATCGAGAGCCGTACGTCCTCTCCGATTCGTATTCGAAGAAATCAAAATTTTATGTCCGATGTCGAAGGAATTTATCCGTGCGGCGAAGGCGCCGGCTATGCGGGCGGCATTATGTCCGCGGCAATGGACGGGTTAAAGACAGCGGAAGCGATCATGAAAAATAATAGAAACTGAGGAATGACAAGTGGCTGAATATACACCGATGATGCAGCAGTATCTGAAAACAAAAGAAGAATATAAAGACTGTATCCTGTTTTACCGACTTGGCGATTTTTATGAAATGTTTTTTGAGGACGCAAAAACGGCTTCGGAAGAACTTGAGCTCGCACTGACCGGAAAAAACTGTGGGATGGACGAGCGTGCGCCGATGTGCGGCGTACCGTATCACGCGGCGGAGGGGTATATTAACAAACTGGTGATACGCGGCTATAAGGTAGCAATCTGCGAACAGGTGGAAGATCCGAAAATTGCAAAGGGAATTGTAAAGCGTGAGGTGATACGCATTGTGACGCCTGGAACAAATCTTGATATGCAGTCGCTTGACGAGTCAAAAAATAATTATATTATGTGCGTTGTTTACTTTGCGGATAAATACGGGATCTCGATTGCGGATGTTACGACAGGCGATTATTCTCTGACAGAGGTGGATACCGAGCGCAAACTTCTGGATGAGATCCACAGGTTTGCTCCGTCGGAGATTATCTGTAACGAAAGTTTTTACATGAGCGGGATTGATATAGAAGAAATAAAACGTCGACTGAATACTACAATATATGCGCTGGAATCGTGGTATTTTGGTGATGAGCTTGCCGAAACTACGTTAACGGAGCATTTTAAAGTGAAAAGTTTAAAAGGGCTTGGTCTGAGCGACTACGGGTGCGGCACGATAGCCGCTGGAGCTCTGTTAAAATACCTCTATGAGACACAGAAAAACAGCCTCGACCATATTTCTTCCATTCATCCCTACCGAACCGGAAAATATATGATTCTCGACAGCTCTACCAGGCGCAATCTGGAACTTGTTGAGACGCTGCGTGAGAAACAGAAACGAGGTTCTCTGCTCTGGGTTTTGGACAAAACGAAAACCGCCATGGGAGCAAGGCAGCTTCGTCTTTTTGTCGAGCAGCCACTGATCGAAAAGGCGCAAATTGAGAAAAGGCAGGACGCCATTGCAGAGTTAAACGATCATGTGATTACCCGGGAGGAAATCCGCGAGTATCTGGGGCCGGTTTATGACCTTGAGCGTCTCATTGCGCGTATTACTTATCAGACAGCAAATCCAAGGGATCTGCTTGCTTTTGCGAATTCTTTAAAAATGCTGCCGCCCATCCATACGCTTTTAGAAGAATTTTCGGGCGCGCTGCTTTGTGAGCTCAGAGACGATATGGATACGCTCGACGAACTCTGCTCACTGATTTTTTCTTCCATTGCAGAAGAAGCGCCCATTTCCGTCCGGGATGGGAATATCATTAAAGAAGGCTATCATGAGGAAGTGGATGCCTACCGGAAAGCGAAGACGGACGGAAAAAAATGGCTTGCAGATCTTGAGACAAAAGAGAGAGAGGCAACCGGAATTAAAAACCTCAAAATAAAATACAATAAGGTGTTTGGCTATTACCTGGAGGTGACAAATTCTTACAGGGACAGAGTGCCGGATTATTATACAAGACGTCAGACGCTTGCGAATGCAGAACGGTTTATCACACCGGAGTTAAAGGAACTTGAGGAGACAATACTTGGCGCAGAGGACAAGCTGACCGCGCTGGAATATGAAATTTTCTGTGAAGTGCGCGGCAGAATATCGGACGAGGTGGTTCGCATCCAAAAGACGGCAAAAGCAGTTGCGGGACTTGACGCAATCTGTTCTCTGGCCACTGTTGCAGAGCAAAACGGGTACTGCCGCCCGGAAATTACAGATAACGGCGTAATCGAGATCAGAGGCGGACGTCATCCTGTCGTGGAAAAGATGATTCCAAATGATATGTTTATTGATAATGATACTTTTCTTGACAATGACGACAACCGGATTGCAATTATTACAGGGCCGAATATGGCGGGAAAATCGACTTATATGCGCCAGAGCGCGTTAATCGTCCTGATGGCGCAGATTGGAAGCTTTATCCCCGCCGCTTCCGCAAAAATCGGTATTGTAGACCGGATTTTTACACGTGTGGGAGCGTCGGACGATCTTGCGAGCGGGCAGAGTACGTTTATGGTAGAGATGAACGAAGTGGCAAATATCCTGCGCAATGCAACGGTACACTCTCTTTTGATCCTGGATGAAATCGGACGCGGTACAAGTACGTTTGACGGGTTAAGCATTGCCTGGGCAGTAGTCGAACATATCAGCAACCCCAGGCTTTTGGGGGCGAAGACACTGTTCGCGACACATTATCATGAACTGACCGAGCTTGAAGGAAAGCTTGGAAATGTACATAATTACTGTATTGCCGTCAAAGAGCGCGGCGACGATATTGTTTTTCTTCGAAAAATAGTAAAAGGCGGGGCGGATAAAAGTTACGGCATTCAGGTTGCAAAGCTTGCGGGCGTACCGGAGTCCGTGATTTCTCGCGCCAAAGAAATTGTGGAGGAGCTCTCCGAGAATGATATTGCGGCCGCCGCAAGAAATCTGGCAGCGCCAAAAGAAAAGAACAGAGAGGAACCGGAATTTACGCAGCTTTCTCTTTTTTCGGCGCCGGAGTCACAAAACGCTGTACTGGAAGAAATCCGGAATCTGGATGTAGGAAATATGACGCCGATTGCAGCGTTAAATAAACTGTACGAACTTCAGCAAAAAGTGTAAAGGAAACGGAACAGATATGCCACAGATTACCGTACTGGATGAAGAGACAATAGATAAGATTGCGGCGGGAGAAGTTGTGGAGAGGCCATCTTCGGTTGTAAAAGAACTTGTGGAGAATGCCATTGACGCACAGGCAACCGCTGTCACGGTGGAAATAAAAGAGGGCGGGGTTTCATTGATCCGAATTACGGATAATGGATGCGGAATAGAACATACGCAGGTTCCAACCGCTTTTTTACGCCATTCCACAAGCAAAATCAGGTGCGCCGAAGACTTGGTTACGGTAAAATCCTTAGGTTTTCGCGGGGAAGCGCTCTCAAGCATTGCCGCAGTGGCACAGGTGGAGCTGATTACAAAAACATATTCGGAACTGACCGGAACGCGATATGTCATTGAGGGGTCAAAAGAAAAAATCAACGAAGAGATCGGCGCGCCGGAGGGCACGACAATGATTGTGCGCAACCTGTTTTTTAATACGCCTGCACGCCGTAAATTTTTAAAATCTGCGCAGACAGAAGGCGGTTATATTAAGGACCTGATGGAACGGCTTGCGCTTTCCCATCCGAATGTTTCATTTCAGTTTATCAGCAACGGACAGGCAAGGCTTCATACTTCCGGCAATTCCAATGAAAAGGATATGATTTACCATATTTATGGCAGGGATATCGCGGCTTCGCTGCTTTCGGTAAAAGCCAAAAACCGCTTTTTTTCCGTCTCGGGTTATATCGGAAAGCCATTGGTCGCACGGGGAAACAGAAATCTGGAAAACTATTTTATCAACGGGCGTTATATTAAGAGCGCTTTGTTTGCAAAAGCAATTGAGGATGCGTACAAGGGATTTCTAATGCAGCGGCAGTATCCGTTTTGTGTTTTGTACATTGCGATGGAAAGTGAATTTTTGGATGTCAATGTACATCCAAACAAGATGGAACTGCAGTTTTCACACAACGAAGAAATTTATCAGGCGCTCTGCGACGCAGTGCGGGCTGCGCTCACACACCGGGAGGATATCGCTGCCGTTGCGGTGGGCAGAGACGAAAACAACGGGAAAACAGATTTGACCCAAAATGAGAGACGTGTCCCGGACAGAAGTTTTCCCAAAAGCCGTTACGCGGAAAGGACAAATACAGCCCCGGAAAACAGCGCCTTTTTAAAGCTGGCTGAAAAGACGTGGGAAAGAAACGATGTGGGAAAGAAAGCGCCCCCTCCCGCAGTAGACAAAACAGCGGACGCGCTGCCCCCGCATAACTTCGGTACGGCGGAAAGAAAGCAGTATGACGTAACGAAAGACGAGGGGGCGGCGGTAACGTATGACAGCGGGACAACTGCGCCGCATACGGCTGTGCTGGCGGAAAATACAGAGGAAAACGTCTATCAGCAGCAGGAAATATTTCTGTCAGAAGAATCCAGAAAGAAACATAAAATCATAGGCCAGCTTTTTGATACTTACTGGCTTGTTGAATTTGGGGACAAACTCTTTTTGATTGACCAGCATGCGGCGCATGAAAAAGTGCTTTATGAGAAGACAATGGCCCGTATCGCAGCGAACAGTTTTACATCGCAGAATATAAGCCCGCCAATGATACTTTCCTTAAGTGCGGCGGAAGAGGAGATGCTCAAAAAGTATGAGAAGCAGATCGCACTCTTTGGATATGAGACAGAACACTTCGGCGGCAGGGAATATGCGATTACGGCTGTTCCGGCGGAATTTGAGCAGATTGACCGCAAACAGATGTTTGTGGAAATGCTGGATGATTTATCCGGTATGACAGGAACAAAAGAGCCGGAACTGATTTTGGAGAAAGTGGCGTCCATGTCCTGTAAAGCTGCTGTAAAAGGCAGCCAGAAACTTTCGGAAAAAGAAGCCGTGCAGCTGATCGACGATTTGCTGACACTGGAAAATCCCTACCATTGTCCGCATGGAAGGCCGACGATCATCTCGATGAGCCGTGCTGAGATCGACCGGAAATTCAAACGTATCCTTTAACACGAAAGGGGTGAAAACCGATGAGCCAAAAGCCAATGGTAATTTTAACAGGGCCTACTGCGGTGGGAAAGAGCGCGCTTTCCGTCGCATTGGCTAAAAAAATCGACGGTTCCATCATCTCGGCGGATTCCATGCAGGTCTATCAACATATGGATATCGGCACTGCAAAAATATTGCCGGAGGAAATGGAAGGAATCCGGCATGATCTGGTAGACGTACTGGATCCGAAAGAGGAGTTTCATGTCGTGCGCTTTCAGCAGATGGCAAAAGATGCGTTAGAGCAAATTTACGCGGCTCACAAAATACCGATCATTGTCGGAGGAACCGGATTTTACATACAGGCTCTTTTGTATGATATCGATTTTACCGAACAGGAATGCGACAGCGCATATCGCAGGCATTTAGAGCGGATTGCAAAGGAACGGGGCCCAAAGACGCTGCATCGGATGCTCGCTGTCATAGATACGCAGGCGGCAGAAGAGATTCATCCAAACAATGTGCGCCGTGTGATACGGGCGCTGGAGTTTTACCGTCAATCCGGTGAGAAAATCTCGGAACACAACAAAAGGGAACATGCAAAGCAGTCTCCCTATCATTATGCGTATTTTGTGTTAAATGAAGACCGCGCAAAACTGTATGAACGGATTGACAAACGGGTCGATACAATGGTAGAATCAGGGCTTATAGAAGAAGTGGAAACATTGCGGCGCATGGGCTGCAGAAGCGATATGGTTTCGATGCAGGGACTTGGATATAAAGAAATCTTTGCTTATCTTAACGGCCAATCCTCATTGGAGGACGCCGTCTGTAAAATCAAACAGGAGACAAGGCATTTTGCGAAACGTCAGCTGACCTGGTTTAAACGGGAGCGCGACGTGATCTGGCTTACGAAAGAGGACTATTCCAGTGACAGCAATTTCATCCTGGACAAAATGCTTTCCATTTTAAGAGAAAAAAAAATAATTAACGCCTCCTGAGACAGGATTATTGTCCCGCGTCCGGACGGACCGGAGCAGGAGAAAGGATGAGATGTAATGACCCCTAATTTGACAGAACAATATGAAAATTCAGGTATTTCAGCCGAAGTTTACCAGTTTGGTGAGAGCGTTGAGCAGGAATTAAAGGAGCGCTTCGAAAAAACAGACCGAATGGCGGAGTTTAACCAGTTAAAAGTAATAAAAGCGATGCAGGAGCAGAAAGTCAGTGCGGAATGTTTTCATACGAGTTCAGGATATGGGTATAATGATTATGGAAGGGATACTCTGGAAAAAGTTTACGCATCCTGTTTCTGTGCACAGGACGCACTGGTACGGCCGCAGATCACCTGCGGCACCCATGCGCTGGCACTTGCGCTTATGTCAAATGTAAGACCGGGTGACGAAATTTTATCTCCGGTCGGCAAACCATACGACACACTTGAGGAAGTGATCGGGATACGCCCTTCCAAAGGTTCGCTTGCCGAGTATGGCGTAACCTATCGGCAGGTTGATTTAAAAAAAGACGGCAGTTTTGATTATGACGCAATCCGGCAGGCCGTCAATGCGCGCACGCGTCTGGTGACAATTCAGCGCTCAAAAGGCTATGCCGCAAGGCCTACGCTTTCGGTTGCGCGAATCGGGGAACTGATCTCCTTTATCAAAAGCATAAAACCGGATGCGATCTGTATGGTTGACAATTGCTATGGGGAATTTGTGGAAGAAAAAGAGCCGACGCAGGTCGGAGCGGATATGATTGTCGGATCGCTGATCAAGAATCCGGGCGGCGGTCTTGCGCCGATCGGCGGATATATCGCAGGAAACAGGGAATGTGTGGAAAATGCGGCATACCGGCTCACTTCGCCGGGGCTTGGAAAAGAAGTCGGCGCATCCTTAGGCGTAATACAATCGTTTTACCAAGGGCTTTTCCTGGCGCCGACCGTGGTAAGCGGCGCACTAAAAGGCGCCATATTTGCGGCCAATATCTATGAGAAACTGGGATTTGAAGTAATTCCAAACGGAACCGAGGAGCGCTATGACATTATACAGGCTGTCACATTTGGCAATCCGGAAATGCTTCGAGCTTTTTGCGAGGGAATCCAGGCTGCAGCTCCGGTGGACAGCTATGTGACGCCGGAACCATGGGCAATGCCGGGATATGACAGCGATGTCATTATGGCGGCGGGCGCTTTCGTGCAGGGATCTTCCATAGAGCTGAGTGCAGACGGCCCGCTGCGTCCCCCCTATGCCGTTTATTTTCAGGGCGGACTGACCTGGTATCATGCAAAACTTGGCATTTTAAAAACTTTACAAAAACTTAAGGATAGAAATCTTGTTAAGCTTGTTTAGTTATGGTAGAATATGGGAAGAGTTTTTTACCCTTAAGGGTCGTTTTTAAATGTTTTCGGGGAGAGAAGCCGGTCTGGCAGAAAGGAAAACATTTGAAAAAAAATCTTACAATAAAAGATCTTCCTGATTCCGAGAAACCGTATGAAAAATTTTTAAAATACGGAGCGGAAAAGTTAAGCGATGCAGAACTATTGGCTGTTATTATCAAAGCGGGCGCAAGAGGATTAAAGGTTACGGAAGTCGCCCAGAATTTTTTAAATGTCAGGGAGCGCAGCCTGTTAAATCTCTATGCAATGCCATATGAGGAGATGAAAAACATCACCGGAATTGGAAAGGTAAAAGCAATCCAGTTAAAATGCATTGCAGAGCTTTCGGAGCGAATGGCGGAGACCAGGTACCGCCGTGAAGTAAAGTTAAACGATCCTGCAAGCGTTGCCCGTTATTATATGGAACGACTGCGTCACAAAGATCAGGAGCATGTGATCATTGCATTGTTTAACGCGAAATGCCGTCTGATCGACGATAACGATCTGGCGGTTGGCAGCGCGACCGCCGCATGTGTTACGCCGCGGGAAATCTTTGCATACGCGCTTTCCCATCACGCGGTAAACATCATATTGCTGCACAATCACCCAAGCGGTTTGCCTACACCGTCGAAAGAAGATGATGCTCTGACGGCTCTGGTCTGTGAATGCGGGCATATGCTGCAAATAGCGCTGTCAGATCATATCATCATCGGGGATCATAAGTATTACAGTTACCGGGAACAGGAGAAGATTTTCTGACCGAATATACTATTGAAAAGCAAAAGGGAGAGAACAATGACGAATAATGTATATGGCATTGATCTGGGAACCTG
>CAMUHN010000055.1 GCA_947088675.1 uncultured Roseburia sp. | reverse complement strand
TCTTTATTCGTATATTGGAAATCTATTTGTATATCTGTGTAATTTATATTTGTTATACATGAAATACTTATCTGTAACGAAATGAGTATCAGCAATTTGATTACGGAGCATAGGGAATATGAGTCGAAAATAAAAGATTTTAAAAGAAATTTAGCGGGATTCTGCCATGAAATGGGGTATGTCTGAATGAGACGATAGAAGCGAAACGACGGCGCAGGTATGTAAAACACCTGCGCCGCCGTATGTTATTCATGCAAAATATGCGGGCTGCAGCGTCTGCAGCACATTTCATATACAGCATATTACATATGCATGAATTTCAGGAAAGGATCTCTGGTTTACTGACCGGACATCTGCTCTTCCTGTCTCTGGATCATTTTCTTTACCATCTCGCCGCCGATGGAGCCAGCCTGCTTGGAAGTAAGATCACCGTTGTAACCCTCTTTCAACGGTACGCCAAGTTCACTTGCCACTTCCTGTTTAAAGCGGTTCATTGCTCCGGCTGCTTCCGGTACATTCATTCTGTTGGATCCGCTGTTGTTGGATCCGCTATTGCTTGATGCCATTTTTATCGTCCTCCATACATGTCTGTTCTGGGCGGCTTTCGCCGTCCGTTTTCCTGGACGCTGCGTGTTTTCTCCGTGCGTCCTAATTCTATTATGAACGGTTTTAAAAAGAATATGATTGGAAATAAAAGGCAATACTTTCATTCTGTGAAAGGCATAAAAAATGTTTGTAATTTCTGAAACACTATGCTATAATCCTAGAATGAATGCGAAAAAGCTGGATAGAAAAGGAAATTGTACATGGGATTGCATGTAAAGGAGGATAATAACGTATCATGGGTGTACAGGTAGAAAATCTGGAGAACAATATGGCAAAACTCACGATCGAGGTTGCCGCAGAAAAGGTAGAGAAAGCAATTCAGGGAGCTTATCTCAAGCAGAGAGACAGGATTCGGGTTCCGGGTTTTAGAAAAGGAAAAGTGCCGAGAAAAATGATCGAAAAAATGTATGGGGAAGCCATTTTTTATGAAGAGGCAGCCAATACGCTGATTATGGAAAATTATACAGATGCAGCAGAAGAGAGCGGAATTGAAATTGTTTCAAGGCCGGTGGTAGATATTGTGACATTAAAAGGCGGAGAGCCGTTTGTATTTACAGCGGAAGTTGCGGTGAAACCGGATATTGAGCTTGGAAACTACAGGGGTGTTCCGGTGACAAAAATCGACACGACGGTTTCTGACGAGGAACTTCTGCGAGCAATTAAGGCCGAGTGCGAAAAGAACGCGCGCAGTATTACGGTGGAGGATCGTGCAGTGGAAGACGGCGATACCGTAATCATTGACTATGAAGGATTTGTTGACGGCGTTGCTTTTGAAGGCGGCAAGGGCGAAGGGCAGTCCTTAAAAATCGGATCCCATTCGTTTATTGATACGTTTGAAGAGCAGCTGATCGGAAAAAATGCAGGCGATGAAGCAGAAGTTTGCGTGACATTTCCGGAGCAATACCATGCGAAAGAACTTGCAGGCAGACCGGCAGTATTCCAGGTAAAAATTCACGAGATCCGCGCTACACAGACGCCGGAGCTTGACGAAGATTTTGCGCAGGATGCCGGTTTTGACACTGTGGACGAGTATAAGGAAGATCTGAAGAAAAACCTGCAGGAGCAGAAAAAGGAAGAGGCGAAGCGTGCGCAGGAAGACGAGGCGCTTGGAAAAATCATTGAGGACTCCAAAATTGAGCTGCCGGAACCGATGATTGAGACACAGTGCGAGGAGATGATCAATGAGTCTGCGCGCAGAATGGCGGGCAGCGGGCTTGCATTTGACCAGTATTTACAGTTCTCCGGACTGACGGTGGAGCAGTTAAAAGACCAGGTGCGCCCGGAGGCGATCACCCGTATTAAAAGCCGTCTGGTACTGGAGAAGATAGCAAAGACGGAAAATATTGAGGTGACAGACGCTGACATTGAAGAAGAAATTAAGAAGATGGCAGAGAATTACCGTCTGGATGCCGATAAATTAAAAGCGACCATGGGCGAGAGAGAAAAGAAAGGCCTGACACAGGATATCGCAGTGGAAAAAGCAGTCAGCCTGGTGATGGAACATGTAGAAGAAGTGGAAAAGGAAAAGAAAGAAAAAGAGGCCGAGGAAAACGCTGTATCGGAGTAGGCAGACGGCGCAGAGGCATCGAAACGGACTGGCACATTTTGGGCCGGTCTATTTCGGTTAATGCATAAAAATAAAAACACGGATCAGGAGGATGAAAAATGAGTTTAGTGCCATATGTCATAGAGCAGACCAGCAGGGGGGAGCGCAGTTATGATATCTATTCCCGGCTGTTAAAAGACAGGATTATTTTTCTGGGGGAAGAAGTAAACGAGGTGACAGCGAGCCTTACCGTTGCGCAGCTGTTGTTTCTGGAGTCAGAAAATCCGGACAAAGATATTCAGCTTTATATCAATTCTCCGGGCGGCGTGGTGACAGCCGGCATGGCCATCTATGACACCATGCAGTATATTAAATGCGACGTTTCCACAATCTGTATCGGACTTGCGGCCAGCATGGGAGCTTTTTTGCTTGCGGGCGGTACGAAAGGAAAACGCTTTGCACTGCCGAATGCCGAGGTGATGATTCATCAGCCTTCCGGCGGAGCAAAGGGACAGGCGACCGAAATTCAGATCGCAGCCGAAAATATTTTAAAGACAAAAAAGAAACTGAATCAGATTCTGGCAGAAAATACCGGAAAGCCATATGATATTGTTGCCGCCGATACAGAGCGGGATTATTTTATGTCTGCGGAGGAAGCAAGGGATTATGGTCTGATTGACGAAGTGATCTCTGCGAAGAGATAAAACTAGAATATGGAGAACGAGAAGCATGGCAGGTAGATATGAAGAAAAATTCCGCTGCTCATTTTGCGGGAAGACACAGGATCAGGTGCATAAGCTGATCGCGGGGCCAAACGGCGCTTATATCTGTGACGAATGCGTGGAAATCTGTTCGGAAATTATTGAGGACGAAGAGGAGGACTACGATGAGGAGCTGGCTGTTCCGGAGGAGAGCAAGGAGCAGATCAACCTTTTAAAACCGATTGAGTTAAAGGCGTTTTTAGACGAATATGTAATCGGCCAGGAGCAGGCAAAAAAAGTATTGTCCGTTGCCGTATACAACCATTACAAACGGATACTTGCGGGCGGGGATCTTGATGTGGAGCTGCAAAAGAGCAATGTGCTGATGCTTGGTCCGACCGGGTGCGGTAAGACGTTTCTTGCGCAGACGCTGGCGAGGATTTTAAATGTTCCGTTTGCAATTGCTGACGCAACGACACTGACCGAGGCAGGGTATGTCGGGGAAGATGTGGAGAATATTCTGTTAAAGATTATTCAGGCTGCTGAATTTAACATTGAGCGTGCGCAGCACGGTATTATCTATATTGATGAGATAGATAAAATTACAAAAAAATCCGAAAACGTTTCAATCACAAGAGATGTTTCGGGGGAAGGAGTGCAGCAGGCGCTCTTAAAAATACTGGAGGGAACGGTTGCGTCCGTACCGCCGCAGGGCGGGAGGAAGCATCCGCAGCAGGAACTGATACAGATTGATACGACAAACATCCTGTTTATCTGCGGAGGCGCTTTTGACGGCCTGGAAAAAATCATTGAGAACAGAATGGATCAGAAAGCAATTGGATTTAACGCCGATATCCGTTCCAGATCAGATTATAACATAGGCGATGTGTTAAAACATGTATTGCCGCAGGATCTTGTGAAGTTTGGTCTGATTCCGGAGTTTATCGGACGTGTGCCGATGACCGTTGCACTTGATATTTTAGACCGGGATGCAATGATACGTATTCTGACCGAACCGCGCAATGCGCTGACAAAACAGTATGCAGCGCTGTTTCAGATGGACGGCGTGAAACTGGAATTTACCAAAGATGCTCTGGCGGCGATTGCCGACAAAGCGCTTGAACGAAAAACCGGTGCGAGAGGTCTCAGAGCGATTTTAGAGGCTGTGACGCTTGACTGGATGTATGAGATTCCTTCCGAGGTGTCGGCTACAAATTGTAAAATTACAAAAGAAATGGTAGAGGAATGCCTTGCGATTGAGGAACGCGAATTAAAAAAGATTGGTGCTTAGAAAGAATTTAATATGGATGACAGCTTAATAAAAGTGATCCCTGCAGTTGCGCTGCGCGGCATGGTTATTTTGCCGGGGATGATTGCACATTTTGATATCAGTCGGGCAAAATCCGTAAAATCGGTTGAAAAGTCGATGGTGAGCGGACAACAGATTTTCCTGGTGACACAAAAAGATGTCAGCAAGGAGGTTCCGCAGATCGAGGATGTGTATCAGATCGGCATCATTGCAGAGATCAGGCAGGTAATCAAATTACAAAATAATATTGTGCGTATTTTGGCAGAAGGCAAAGAGAGGGCAGAATTGTCCTCTTTTGTGGATACGGAAGAATATCTTGCGGCAGAAGTGATCCGCTTTGACAGGGAAGTGGATGACGGAGTCACAGAAGAAATGAGGCTTGCGATGGTGCGCGGCATCAAAGAAGCATACGGCAGATACGTTTCGTTAAATCCGCGGGCCGCGAAAGATGCAATGAACCCGGTTAATGAGATAAATGACCTTGATAAGCTGATTAACAGGATCTCCGTGACGCTGCCTGTTCACTATACCTTAAAGCAGAAACTGCTGGAGGCCGTCTCTGTTGTCGAGCGCTATGAAGTTCTCCTGGCAATTCTTTTACAGGAGGTTGAGATCATTGCGATTAAAAACGATCTGCAGGCGAAAGTAAAGGAAAGCCTCGACAAAAATCAGAGAGAGTATGTGCTGCGGGAACAGATGAAAATAATCCGTCAGGAACTGGGCGAAAATCTGGACTCGGATGTGGAGCAGTATCGAAAAGAACTGGAACAGTTAAAGGCATCGAAAGAGACAAAGGAAAAAATAAAAAAAGAGATCGACCGTCTGGGAAGCATCGGGGTCAATTCGTCCGAGAGTACGGTAGCGCGCACCTATATCGAAACATTGCTTGAACTGCCCTGGGAAAAGATGTCCAAAGACAATCGGGATATCAAAAATGCAGAGCGTATTCTGGATGAGGACCACTATGGGCTGGAGAAAGTGAAAGAGCGCATATTGGAGTATCTTGCGGTGCGCAATCTGACCGGAAAGGGCGACAGCCCGATTATCTGTCTTGTGGGGCCGCCCGGAACAGGAAAGACGAGTATTGCGCGCTCCGTTGCAAAGGCGCTTGGCAAAAAATATATACGAATCAGCCTCGGCGGCGTGCGCGACGAGGCCGAGATCCGCGGACACAGGCGCACTTATATCGGGGCGATGCCGGGGCGTATTGTAAACGGGCTGCGGAGCGCCGGCGTAAAAAATCCGTTGATGCTTCTGGACGAAGTGGACAAGATGAGCAGCGATTACAAGGGAGATACGGCATCTGCTCTGCTGGAAGTTTTAGACGCCGAACAAAACTGCAAATTCAGGGATCACTATATAGAAATTCCGGTTGACCTGTCGGAAGTGCTCTTTATCGCAACTGCAAATTCTGCGCAGACGATACCGCGGCCGCTTCTTGACCGCATGGAGATGATTGAGGTTACAAGTTATACGGAAAACGAAAAGCTGCATATTGCAAAAGAGCACCTGCTGGAAAAGCAGATCGCGCGCAACGGCTTAAAGAAAAAGCAGCTTACAATCACCGACAATGCGTTAAAGAAAGTGATCAGCGGTTATACCAGGGAGGCAGGCGTGCGCAATCTCGAACGGAAACTGGGAGAGATCGCAAGGAAAACTGCGCGCGAAATCTATGATGATGAGAAAAAAAGCGTTCATATCACCGGGAAAAATCTGGAAAAATATCTCGGTATTGAAAAATACAGCTACGATCGGAAAAACGAAAAAGATGAAGTCGGTATTGTAAGAGGACTTGCCTGGACCAGCGTCGGCGGCGATACGCTGGAGATCGAAGTCAATATCATGCCGGGGAAAGGCCAGTTCCAGCTGACCGGCCAGCTTGGCGATGTAATGAAAGAGTCGGCGAGAGCAGGGATCAGCTGTATTCGCTCAATGGGCGATAAATATCATATTCCGAAAAAGTTTTTTCAGGAAAACGATATTCATATTCATATTCCGGAGGGAGCCGTGCCAAAAGACGGGCCTTCTGCGGGAATTACAATGGCAACCGCGATACTTTCCGCGATCACAAAGACACCGGTGCGCGCCGACGTTGCTATGACAGGGGAGATCACGCTCCGCGGAAGGGTGCTGCCGGTCGGCGGGCTGAAAGAGAAAATCCTTGCGGCAAAAAATGCGGGAATCAAAAAGGTATGCGTACCGAAAAAGAACGAGAAAGATATTGATGAGATTTCGGATGAAATCAAAAGCGGGTTTGACATTATTTTTGTTGAGCAGCTGCAGCAGGCGCTTGACGCGGCTTTTGTGAAATGAGGAATTTATGGTAATCAAATACGTAAGTTTAGAGACAGTCTGCGGCGTGACCAGCAGGATCCCGGAGAACCGGCATATGGAGATTGCTTTTGCGGGAAAATCAAACGTAGGAAAGTCGTCGTTAATCAATGCGCTGGTCAATCGAAAGTCGCTGGCGCGCACATCCGGCCAGCCGGGCAAGACGCAGACGATTAATTTTTACAATGTCAATCATACAATGTATCTTGTCGATCTGCCAGGATATGGTTTTGCAAAAGTTCCGCCCCGCGAGAAAGAAAAATGGGGCAGGATGGTAGAAAATTATCTTCACAGTTCCAGCCAGCTGCGAGCCGTATTTCTGCTGGTCGACATACGCCACGAGCCGAATGCGAACGACAGAAATATGTATGAATGGATGACATATCAGGGGTATTCGCCTGTCGTGATTGCAACAAAGCTCGACAAGATTAAGCGCAGCCAGCTGCAGAAGCAGATAAAGTTGATACGAACCGCATTGGGTGTGAAAGCGGGAATTCCGGTCATTCCGTTTTCGGCGCAGACAAAACAGGGGCGGGACGAAATATGGGAATGGATTGACTCCTGTTTGAAAGAGAAGGAGCAGGGAGGTATTCATGAAAAAGAAAAAGATAGTGATTGCATTGGGTCATGACGCGCTGGGCACAACGCTTCCGAAACAGAAAGAGGCTACAAAACGGACGGCAAAAGCAGTAGCAGAATTTATCCGGGAGGATTACCGGGTTGTGATCACACACAGCAACGGGCCGCAGATCGGTATGATACACACGGCGATGAACGAGTTTTGCCATTTATATCCGGAGTATACAAAGACGCCGATGTCAGTCTGCTCCGCCATGAGCCAGGGGTATATCGGCTATGATCTGCAGAATGCCATACGTGCAGAACTTTTAAACAGAGGAGTCTATAAAACCGTTTCTACCGTGCTGACGCAGGTTGTAGTGGATCCGTATGACGAGTCGTTTTACAGGCCGACGAAAGTAATCGGCCGTGTGATGAACGAAGCAGAGGCGGAAGAAGAGGAGAAAAAGGGAAACCATGTTATAAAAGAAAGTACAGGATACCGCAGAATTGTAGCTGCGCCGAAGCCTGTGGATATTGTGGAGATTGATGCGATACGCGCACTGATTGACGCTGATCAGATTGTAGTTGCATGCGGCGGAGGCGGGATACCGGTGCTTTCACAGGACCACAACTTAAAGGGCGCAGGGGCAGTCATTGAAAAGGATCTTGCGGCCGGAAAGCTTGCGGAACTGTTGGATGCGGATATGCTCGTGATTTTAACAGGCGTTGACAATGTCTGCCTAAATTACGGGCAGGAAAACGAGAAGCCGCTCTCGTCTATGACAGTCGCCAAGGCCAGAGAGTATATGGAGCAGGGGCAGTTTGAGGAGGGCAGTATGCTTCCCAAAATACAGGCAGCCATAGATTTTATCGGTGATTCTGCGATACGCTCCGTATTGATTACAAAGCTGGACAAAGAAGGAACCGGGTTACATGCGGGCGTAGGGACTATGATCAAAAAATAAAATCGGAAAGGAAGCAAGGCAGCATGTTTAGAAAGACAAAGATTGTATGTACGCTGGGACCTGCCACGGATGATGAGGCTATTTTAAAAGAACTGATCAGAGAAGGAATGAATGTGGCGCGTTTTAATTTTTCTCATGGAACGCATGAGGAACAGCTGGCACGTTACGAGATGCTGTGCAGGTTAAGGGAAGAATCCAATTCTCCGGTGGCGGCGCTTCTTGACACCAAAGGCCCCGAGATACGTTTAAAAGAGATTGAGGGAGGAAAGGCGCAGTTAAAGGACGGGCAGGGTTTTACGCTTACGACTGCGGATGTGATGGGGGACGCTTCCCGCGTTGCCATTACTTACAAAAATCTGTATCAGGATGTGAAAACGGGTACAAGGATACTGATTGACGACGGGTTGATCGAAATGGAAGTTACAGAGATCCGGCCGGCCAAAGAGGCGGTTTCAGGCGAAAAAAATCCGCCGATGGATATCGTGTGTAACGTGATAAACGGCGGTGTGATCTCAAATAAGAAAGGCGTCAATGTGCCGAATGTCGAACTGTCGATGCCTTATATCAGTGAGAGGGATTACAGTGATATCGTATTTGGCGTGGAGCATGATTTTGATATTATTGCAGCGTCGTTTGTGCGGACTGCCGATGATGTGCTCGCGATACGGAGCGTTTTGGAGGAGCGTGGAGGCGCCGATATCAATATTATTGCAAAAATTGAAAATTTACAGGGCGTTTCCAATATCGACGAAATTATACGGGTTTCCGACGGGATCATGGTAGCCCGCGGCGATATGGGCGTTGAGATCCCGCTTGAGGAAGTGCCGGTGATCCAGAAAATGATCATTAAAAAGGTCTATGATGCCGGCAAAAAGGTAATCACAGCCACACAGATGCTCGATTCCATGATGAAGCATCCGCGTCCGACCAGAGCGGAGGCGACCGATGTCGCGAATGCAATTTACGATGGGACAAGCGCCATTATGCTCTCAGGAGAGACGGCAGCCGGACTCTACCCGGTGGAGGCGTTAAAGACGATGGTACGGATTGCAGTGCGCACGGAGCAGGATATCAACTATATCCAGCGTTTTAAGCAGAGGAAGACAATGAGCAATCCGGATATGACAAACGCTATTTCTCATGCAACCTGTACGATGGCGGGCGATCTTAACGCGGCGGCTATTATTACGGTCAGCAAATCGGGACGCACGGCACGGATGGTATCAAAATACCGGCCGGATTGTCCGATTGTAGGCACATGTCTGACAAAACGCGTATACCGGCAGCTGGCGCTCTCCTGGGGGGTCATTCCGCTTTTGCTGGAAGAAAAGGACGACGCGGAGGAATTGTTCGATTACGCCGTGACGCAGGCAGAAGCGGCCGGAATTATCTCAAAGGGGGACGTTGTCGTGCTGACAGCCGGCGTGCCGCTTGGGGTTTCCGGCACGACGAACCTGATAAAGGTACAGGTGGCAGGCCATATTCTGATCAAAGGAAACGGCGTAAACGAAAAGAAAGTCTGTGCAAACCTTTGTGTCTGCAGATGCAGGGAAGACCTTGAGAATTTCAAAGAGGGAGACATTATTGTAGCCTCCGATACAGATAACAGTATGATGGAGCAGATTCGCGATGCAAGCGGTCTGATTGTAGAATCCGAAAGTGAAAACTGTCATGCGGCAATCGCAGGATTAAGTCTTGACATTCCGGTTCTGATTGGCGCTAAGAATGCCTGCTCCGTATTAAAATCAAGCGCTTTTGTAGAACTGGATTGTGAAAATGGCATTGTATGCGCGAATTGACACAATTGTTATTCCAAAATTTTGTGGAAGATATTGTGCAAATTTTATATCATTATTGACTTTTTTGCCTTTTTTTAGTAAGATTTGCTATATAAAAGCACATGTTTTTGAAAGGATGGTGTCATGTGTCAGGAAAAGCAGCATCAATTTTGGCGGACTTGTCAATAGAACGTATCGGTGAGATGATAGATCTCTTCAGCCCCAGTATGGATGATTTTCTTTATGTATGGGATATGAAAGCCGATTATTACCAGATTTCGTCGACAGCGGCGGAACGGTTTTGTATGCCGGCGGATCGTTTTCATCAGGTCGATGAAGTTTTTAAATCTCTTATATATCCGGAAGATTACAATGATCTGATGGAGGATTTAAACAGTGTTTCGTCCGGAGAAAAAGACGAGCATAACATGGAATATCGCTGGGTAGATCATAACCATCTGCCTGTCTGGATCAACTGCAGAGGCCTTGCCCTGCGGGATGAGGACGGCAGCCCGCATTTTCTGATCGGCTGTATCAACGAAATTGGCAAGAAGCAGAAAGCCGACAATGTCAGCGGATTGTTGGGGCAGTTAAGTCTGAAAAAAGAATTTGAGGCTGCATCGTCCGGCAGGAGCGGATTTATTCTGCGCATTGGAATCGACGATTTTCGCGATATCAATGAAAATATGGGAATAGAATACGGGGACTATATATTGCGCAAAACGGCGGAATGTATTTCCGAAAACATTACGGAATCACAGCAGCATTTTCGTGTTGTTGCAGACGAATTTGCGATTACAGATTTATCCGGCGGCAGCATAGAGGAGGCGCTGGCCCTGTATGGACGTCTTTGCGCATCCATCACGTCGTTTATTCAGAAAAACCATTATGAGGTTGTGTATACGATTTCCGGAGGGGTTTTCCCGCTTGACGGAAGCGAAATCTCCTATCAGGAAATGATGACGCTGTCCGAATTTGCGTTAAGCGAGGCAAAACGAGGCGGCAAAAACACCTGTAAAGTTTTTGATCCGGATAACTATGAGAAGTACAAACAGAGAAAAGAATTAGGCCGTATTTTGTATCATGCGGTGAAAGATGATTTCAAAGGCTTTGAAGCATATTTTCAGCCGCTTGTCAATGCGCTTGACGGTAAGCTCAGCGGTGCGGAGGCGCTGCTTCGCTACCGCACGCCGGACGGGACTATGGTCTCGCCCGGGATTGTCATTCCGATTCTGGAGGAGTCAGGACTGATCATACCGGTCGGCCACTGGATTTTAAGGCAGGCAGCCGATGCATGCAGAGAGTGGCAGAATTATATTCCGGAATTTAAAGTGAATGTCAATCTCTCCTATGTGCAGGTACTAAAGAGCAACGTTCTGGAGGAAATCAAAGGAGTCGTTTCAGAGTACGGTCTCAGTTCCAAAAGTGTATGCATCGAGCTTACGGAGAGCGGATTTTTGGAGACGAACCCGCATTTTGCAAGCGTCTGGAATGGATTAAAGGAGTATGGCATCCTGCTGGCGCTTGACGATTTCGGAACAGGCTATTCGAATCTGCACTGCCTGTCAGATTTAAAGCCGGCGTTTGTGAAGCTTGACCGCACCTTTATGATGAAAGCGCTGAGGCAGGAATACGAGTATCAGCTGCTTGTGCATGTGGTAGAGATGGCTCATACGCTTGGCCTTTCGGTCTGCGCGGAGGGGATTGAGAATGAGGAGGAGCTGATCCGGGTGCGCAGTGTGGAACCGGATTATATACAGGGATATTTCTTTGGAAAACCATGCGGAAGGAATGAATTTTTTCAGAAGTTTTTCGCCAGAGAAAGCATTGCTGCCTCATAGCGTGAAAAGCAAATCGAAAGCTCGTTTACGAGCTGCAGAATAGTTTTGGAAAGGGATGATGGACGATATGACAGAAAACGGGCTGCTTATATTTCTTGGTATTATACTGCTGCTTGTCGTGATTGTAGTCGTGGTTGCCGTTACGGCCTCGGTGGCTGGTACAGCGGCTGCAATTGTGGACGATGAGAGCAGTGAGGAATAGTGTGAGAAAGCGTAAAAAGGAAAGGGGTATCCCGGCTGTCGATTTTGGTAAAAATTGACAGCCGGGATATTTTTGTCTTATTAGGAAAAGCAAGAGGAAAATGTCACTGCGTGACTGCACGCTTTGTTCTCCGTTCCTAAAAAAAGTATAAATTATTCGGAAATCTATTGCAATGTTGACATGATAACGTGTAAACTTTTAAAGATCGAACAAAAGTAAAAAGAGAGGGGACAGTCAGGTGCTTTCAAAATTCAGTGTGAAAAAACCATATACCGTGATTGTAGGCGTTATACTTGTCGTTGTCTTAGGCGTTGTGTCTTTTACCAGGATGACGACAGATCTGCTGCCTGATATGAACCTGCCCTATGCGATTGTGGCGACAACCTATGTGGGGGCCAGCCCGGAGGAGGTTGAGACAAGTGTGACTGCCCCGATCGAGGCGGCAATGGCGACGACGTCCAATATAAAAAACGTCAGTTCAGCTTCCTATAATAATTATTCTACCGTTATTTTGGAATATGAGCAGAGTGCTAAAATGGATTCCGTTATAATTGAAATGCAGCAGAAACTGGATCAGCTTGAGGGTACGTTTTCGGACGGTGTCGGGACGCCTGTGATTATGCAGATTGATCCGGATATGATGGCGATCATGGTGGCGTCAGTCGATGTAGAGGGGATGGATCAGTCGCAGATTTCCGATTATGTGCGGACGGAAATGGTTCCGGCGCTGGAAAGCCTTGAGGGTGTGGCAAGTGTTTCCACAACCGGCGCGCTCGAGGAGAATGTGCAGGTCACCATGGATGATCAGAAGATTGACTGGCTCAACCGCAGAATCCTGAAAAAAATAGAAGAACAGTTTACGAAAGCCGGGGAAGAACTCGACGAGGGCGCAGAGGAGATTGCTTCCGGCAAAAAGAAACTGGAAAGCGGTAAAAAAGAGCTGGAAAATCAGATGAGCAGCGCGGAGAATGAGCTTTTAAACGGAAAAATACAGGCGTTTGTCGGTGAGTCTGATCTGGCGACGAACCTGACGCTTCTGCAGACAACAAAGCAGACGATCGAGCAGGTAATTCCGGTTCTGCAGGCCGTCTATGAAGATGGAAAAGCGGCGCAGGCACAGATGGATGCGGCGCAGAATACGGTTGAACTGCCCGATGACGCGCAGATGGAGCAGCTTGCAAACACAGACCCGCAGCAGTTCGCGCAGCTTGCAGAGGCACAGCGGCAGCTTGACGAGTTAAACAGTCAGGCGGCGGCGCAAAATTCACAGCTTGCGGGGCTCGGAATCTCCGTAGAGTCCATAGATCAGATTCCGCAGACGATTGCGGAGCTGACGCAGCGGCTTGCCGATACAAATGCAGGGATTGCAGCGATCCAGTCGGCCCAGACACAGGTCGGAGAAGGAATCACAACATTAAACGATGCGTTTCAGACGCTGAACAAGACAAAAATCGGCAGCATTCTGGAGATGAGTGAGGCGGCTGCAAGGCTTGCCGATGCGGAGAGCAAAGTCGAGATGGGAAGACAGCAGCTTGACGCTGCAAAAGATGAGGCGAAGAGCGCGGCGGATCTGGATCAGATCCTGACTGTGGAAATGCTTGGAAATCTTCTGGTAGCACAGAATTTTTCTATGCCGGTCGGTTATGTGCAGGCAGAAGAGACGCAGTATATGGTGCGTGTCGGCGAAAAGCTTTCGTCTGTCGAGGAACTGAAGAATGTTGTGCTGATGGATCTGGGGCTTGACGGCATAGAACCGATACATCTGTCGGATGTGGCGGAGGTTGAGATGTCGGACAATGCAAAAGAGTCATATGGAAAAGTAAACGGCAATCCGGCTGTGATGCTTTCGATTGAAAAGCAGACCGGTTATTCCACCGGCGAGGTGACAAAGCGCGTCAAGGCCAAATTTGAGGCAATGGAAGCGGAAAATCAGGCGCTTGGTACAGCAGTTTTTATGGATCAGGGCATTTACATAGATATTATCGTAGATTCCGTGCTGGAAAATATGCTGGTGGGGGCGGCGCTGGCCGTTCTTATTCTGATGATTTTTCTGAAAGATTTCAGACCAACCATTGTAATTGGCTGTTCGATCCCGCTCAGCGTAATTTTTGCGATTGTGATGATGTATTTCTCCGGAATTTCGTTAAATATTATTTCACTGTCGGGACTTGCGCTTGGAATCGGAATGCTGGTAGATAATTCGATTGTAGTGATTGAAAATATTTACCGGTTCCGGGGAGAGGGGTACTCCCTGCGCAAGGCGGCTGTAGAGGGCGCTTCGCAGGTGACAGGCGCGATTATTGCGTCGACGCTTACAACAGTTTGCGTATTTGCGCCGATTATATTTACGGAGGGTATTACAAGGCAGCTGTTTGTAGATATCGCGCTGACGATTTTATTTACGCTCACTGCAAGTCTGATTGTGGCGCTGACGTTTGTGCCGATGATGTCGGCGGGCGTCTTAAAAAGCACAAAGGAAGTATCGCAGCCGTTTTTTGATAAAGTACTGGACCTGTACGGAAAGTTTCTGGAGAAGTCGCTGCGTTTCAAACCGCTTGTATTTCTGTCGGTCATTGTACTTTTGATTGTCAGTGCACTCGCCGCCTTTTCGCGCGGATTTACTTTCATGGACATGGATATGGAAGCGGATCAGCTGACTGTGACAATCGCGCCGAAAGAAGACGAGGAACTCACCTTTTCGGAACTGACCGCCCTGGCGGATGAAGCAGTGGAGCGTCTCTCTTCTCTGGATGGAATTGATAAGATCGGCGCTATGGCCGGCGGCAGTAATGCCATGATGTCGATGGGAGGCGGTGCGTCGGGCAGCGTTACACTTTATCTGCTCCTGGACGAAGACGGCAGTGTTGCCTTAGAAGAACTGACCAGGCAGGTGGGAGAGAGAACAAAAGATATGGACTGTGTTGTTTCCACAGACTCGTCCGCCTCGGATATGAGTGCATTTTTTGGCAGCGGCATCAGTGTGCAGGTCAGAGGCCGGGATCTGGATACGCTTCAGGAGCTTGCGGCAAAAGTTGCAAAGATTGTGGAGAGGACAGAAGGAACGCAGGATGTAGAGGATGGGCTTGACGATACGACGCCCTCTTTTACCATACGGGTCAATAAGGAAAAAGCGGCAGAGTATGGAATGACGACGGCGCAGATTTTCCAGACTGTCTATGCGAAAATGGCATCGTCCTCGTCTCCTACTACGATTTCTACGGATTTGAAAGATTTCGAAGTTTATGTGAAAAGTGAAGATCAGACCGATGTGACGCTGGACGAAATCAAACAGCTGAAATTTACCTGTACGGACAGGGAGGGGAACGAGAAAGAAATTGCGCTGCGCTCGGTTGCCGTATTTGAAGAGGGTATTACGCTCAATACGATCAATCGTGACGCACAGACGCGTTATATCAGCGTTTCCGCTGCGATTGACGAGACGCATAATGTAACGCTTGTCAGCAGTGAGATACAAAAGGAATTAAAAGAGCTGGATCTGCCGGAAGGATATGAAATCAAGATGGCGGGTGAGGACGAAATGATTCAGGATGCGATGCAGCAGTTGTATCTGATGCTGCTGTTGGCCGTGATCTTTATCTATCTTGTTATGGTTGCGCAGTTTCAGTCTTTCCTGTCGCCGTTTATCATTATGTTTACGATTCCGCTGGCGTTTACCGGCGGGTTGTTTGCGCTGTTTTTTACCGGAAACGAGGTCAGCGTTGTTGCGATGATCGGATTTGTCATGCTGGCCGGTATTATTGTAAATAACGGAATTGTTATGGTCGACTATATCAATCAGCTGCGGAAAGAGGGAATGGGTAAGCGCGAGGCGATTATCGAATCCGGAAAAACAAGGCTTCGTCCGATTTTGATGACAGCGCTGACAACGATCCTTGCCATGTCGACGATGGCCATGGGCATTGGCGACGGTTCTGCCATGATGCAGCCTATGGCGATTGTTACCGAAGGCGGGCTGATTTACGGTACATTGCTGACATTAATTGTGGTACCGTGTATTTACGATGCGTTTCATCGCGATAAGAGTATGGTGGAGGAAGAATTGTAATTCACTCCTTGACAAATGGATGTTCCGCTCGTATCATAGGTTCAACAGAACGAGAAGAATAGCCGCGTATGCGGCGGAATGAGAGGAAACTATGTGTAAAGAGTGCAGCAAGAGGGAAGAACTGGCAAAGACATATGATCCGAAAGGAATGGAAGAACGCCTCTACAAAAAATGGGAGGATAACGGCTATTTTCGGGCCAGGCCGGATAAAGACAAAAAACCGTTTACGATTATTATGCCCCCGCCCAACATCACAGGGCAGCTTCATATGGGACACGCGCTTGACAATACGATGCAGGACATTTTGACGCGTTACAGGAGAATGCAGGGGTATCGTGCACTCTGGCAGCCGGGAACAGATCATGCCGCTATCTCTACGGAAGTAAAGGTGATTGAGGAATTAAAAAAGCAGGGAATTGACAAGCAGGATCTGGGTCGGGAGAAATTTCTTGAAAAGTGCTGGGAATGGAGAGAACAGTACGGCAGCCGCATTGTGCGTCAGTTGAGAAAAATGGGATCTTCCGCTGATTGGGAACGCGAGCGCTTTACAATGGACGAGGGTTGTTCGGATGCCGTCCTGGAAGTATTTATTAAATTATATGAAAAGGGATATATCTATAAAGGCTCTCATATTATAAACTGGTGTCCTGTCTGCGGGACATCCATTTCGGATGCTGAGGTCGAGCATGAGGAGCAGGACGGGTTTTTCTGGCACATTAATTATCCGGTTGTCGGGGAAGAGGGCCGCTTTGTAGAGATTGCGACAACAAGGCCGGAGACGATGTTTGGCGATACGGCTGTAGCGGTAAATCCAAAAGATACGCGCTATCAGGATATCATCGGCAAAATGCTGAAACTTCCGATGACGGATCGGGAAATTCCTGTGATCGCGGACGAATATGTCGATATGGAATTTGGGACGGGATGTGTAAAAATTACGCCGGCGCATGACCCAAACGATTTTGAGGTTGGGAAACGCCATAATCTGGAAGAAATTACGGTAATCTGCGATGACGCGACTATGAATGGCTATGCCGGCAAATATGAGGGGATGGACCGTTATGAGTGCCGGAAAGCGCTTTTGCATGATCTAAAAGAGCAGGGGCTTCTTGTGAAGACAGAACCCCATTCTCACAATGTCGGTACGCATGACCGCTGCGGAGCTACTGTGGAGCCGATGGTAAAACAGCAGTGGTTTGTAAAGATGGACGAGCTGATTAAACCGGCAGTGGAGGCGGTAGCGAGCGGCGAGATCAGACTGCTGCCAAAGCGCATGGAAAAGGTGTATTTTAACTGGACAGACAATATACGGGACTGGTGTATTTCAAGGCAGCTCTGGTGGGGGCACAGAATCCCTGCTTACTACTGCAGTGAATGCGGCAAAATGGTCGTTGCAAAAAAAGCGCCGGATCAATGTCCGGAATGCGGGAATACGCATATGGAGCAGGACCCGGACGTGCTTGATACCTGGTTTTCTTCCGCGCTGTGGCCGTTTTCAACACTTGGCTGGCCGCAGAAGACGGAGGATCTGGACTATTTTTATCCGACCGACGTGCTTGTAACGGGGTATGATATTATCTTTTTCTGGGTGATCCGGATGATCTTTTCTGGTTATGAACATACAGGCAAAGCGCCGTTCCACACGGTTCTGTTCCATGGGCTTGTGCGCGATTCGCAGGGGCGAAAGATGAGTAAATCACTCGGAAACGGGATTGACCCGCTCGAAATCATTGACGAGTACGGGGCGGATGCGCTTCGCCTGATGTTAATTACGGGAAATGCGCCGGGAAATGACATGCGTTTTTATCGTGAACGTGTGGAGGCTGCGCGGAATTTTGCAAATAAAGTCTGGAATGCGTCGCGCTATATTATGATGCATCTTTCGGCAATGGAAGAAAGCGGGACGGAAAACGCTCCCGCAAAAAAGGATATTTTGCAGTATGATCTTAAGACTGCCGATAAGTGGATTCTCTCAGGGCTGAACCGACTTGCACAGGAAGTCACTGAGAATATGGATAAGTATGAGCTTGGCATTGCGGTGCAGAAAGTATATGATTTTATCTGGGACGAGTTTTGTGACTGGTATATTGAGACGACAAAGACACGTATCTATAACCGCAAAACGGATGCCGCGTCCGCAGACGCTGCATGCCAGATATTAAAGACCGTTTTAACAGAGGCGTTAAAACTGCTCCATCCGTTTATGCCGTTTATTACCGAGGAGATCTACTGTACGCTTCATCCCGGGGAAGAAACCATTATGTTGGCACAGTGGCCCGAATACAAGGAGGAGTGGAATTTCAAAGAGGAGGAGGAGATTGCCCGGCACTGCAAAGAGCTGGTAAAGGGAGTGCGCAACGTGCGTGCCGAGATGAATGTGCCGCCGTCCAGAAAAGTAAATATTTTTGTTGTGTCGGAGGATGATGCAGTGCGTCGTATGTTTGAGGAAAACAAAGAGATTTATGCGTCGCTTTCCGGGGCCGGCAGCGTGGCGGTGCAGTCTGACAAATCCGGTATAGACGAAAACGCGGTTTCTGTTGTCATTCCGGATGCAGTGCTTTATCTGCCGCTGTCTGATCTGGTGGATTTTGAAAAGGAGACAAAACGCCTGCTGAAAGAGAAAGCACGACTGGAAAAAGAGCTTGACCGTTCCCGCAAAATGCTTTCCAACGAGAAATTCTTAAGCAAAGCGCCTGAGGCGAAAGTTGCGGAAGAAAGAGAAAAATTGGCGAATTATGAACAGATGATGGCAAAAGTCGGGGAACGGCTTGCGCAGGCAAAAAAAATCGCCGATCTGCAAGATATGTCTTGAAAAAAGATTAGGAAAATAGTATTATATAATCAGCAGAGTTTCATGTAGACATAGGATGAGTGGGGAGTTGTTCATTATGATGATGACAGGTAGTTTAAAGCCAAAAGTAAGAATCAGATATGATGAGATGGAAGCATACTTGCTTCTTCCTACACCGGAGGACGACGAATTATATAATATGCAGGATTTACAGCAGGTTTTGGCTGAGGGCGGCGTGCGCTACGGAATTGACCAGAATGTGCTGACGGAGATGATAAACAATAAAATATATGGTGTAGAACGTATTATTGCGACGGGAGTTGAGCCTGTGGACGGGGTAGACGGATACTACGAATACAACTTCAACGCAAATCCGGACAAAAAGCCGAAGATACTGCCGGATGGCTCTGTAGATTACTGGTCAGTCAACAGCATAGAGGAGGTTGTCGAGGGTCAGGTGATCGCCACTTATTTTCCGTCTGTTCCAGGCAAGGACGGTATGAATGTCAAAGGTCAGGTCGTCAATGCGAAACGTGCGCGTGACCTGCAGGCATTAAAAGGCAAGGGCTTTGAATTTCATGAAGATACGCTGACCTACACCGCGTCTTTTGACGGCAAGATTGAGATGCAGAACGGTCGTGTCGTCATTCAGCAGATTCACGAAATTCATGGAAACGTAGATTTGAGTTTCGGAAATATTGATTTCCACGGCGACGTGCTGATTCATGGAAATGTGGAAAGCGGAATCAGCATCAAAGCGACTGGTTCCATTACAGTGGACGGGATGGTTGAGGCGTGCAGCTTGGAGGCCGGCAAAGATATCATTATCCGAAACGGAATGCAGGGCGGCGGAAAGGCGACCGTTAAGACGAAAGGCAATATTACAGCCCGTTTCTTTGAGTTTACGTCGATTGAATGTGAAGGACTGCTGCAGACAGATGTACTGCTTGACTGCAATGTGCGCTGCAGAAGCCGCGTTGTTGTGAACGGCAATAAGGGTAAGATTATTGGCGGAGATATACGTGCGATAGAGGGGGTTGAGGTGTTCTCCCTTGGCAATGATGCAGAAAAGAGAACGGAGGTTACGGCAGGCGCGGAACCGGAACTGTGTAAGAGACTGTACGAACTGGAAGAGCGTATTTTGGAAGCACAGGAGAATCTTGCAAAAATAGAGGACGGACTGGCAAAATTTGCGAAAGCGGAGGCGGAACAGGGGATCAGCTATGCGAATGATCCGAGGAGAATGTCTCTGCTGCGGGTGAAAATTAAAGATACGGCAAATCTTGCAAGTGATGAGGGAGAGGCAAAGAAATTAAGATCCTTGGTGGAGCGTTCGAAAGGAGCCACTGTGACGGTTTTAAGTTATGTGTATCCCGGGGTGTTTGTCTATATCGACAATATGCGTTTTAAAGTGAATAATATGGCGCAGGAGATTGAGTTCTATAAACGACAGGATAAAATTGCCACGCGTCCCTATTATAACAATCCGTAAAAACAACAGAAAAATTTAAGAGAAATATACTTGATTATTATCACCACTATATTATAATGAGAACGCATGACAAAATAATATAGTGGTGTTTTTTTCTGAAATAAAATAAGAAATGGGGAATTTTATGATTAATTTTGAAGAAGAACTAAAAAATTTTAAGCCAAGTCTTGAGGTAGAAGAGGCAGAGGCGGCAATATATAATCACGAATTAACTGATATGACAGATGTTTTGCGTGAGATATTGCTGGATATGAAACAGTAAAAAGTAGAGAGGTTCATCAATGAAATGCTTCAGTTGCAAATCCGAGCTTGGAAGAGGCGATCTTTGTCCTGGCTGCGGGATCAATGTAAAAGTTTACAAAAAAATAATTATGGCATCCAACGCGCATTACAATGAGGCGTTGGAAAAAGCAAAAGTCAGAGATTTGTCAGGCGCGGCGGAGAGTCTTAAGATGAGTCTGCGGTTTGACAAGACAAATATTAATGCGAGAAATCTTCTGGGGCTTGTCTACTATGAAATGGGCGAGATGGTATCTGCTTTGACAGAGTGGGTGATCAGCAAAAATTGCAGTCCGATGGAAAATGCGGCGAGTCGGTATCTGAATGAAATTCAAAACAATCCGTCGCGTCTGGACTCCGTCAATCAGACGATCAAGAAATATAATCAGGCGCTCCAGTACTGCAGGCAGGACAGCAGGGATCTTGCGGTCATTCAGCTGAAAAAAGTTCTCTCAATGAATCCGAAGCTGGTCAGTGGCCATCAGTTACTGGCGCTGCTCTATATACAGGAACAAAAGTATGACCTTGCAAAAAAATCTCTGCAGCATGCAGCAAAAATTGACGTGAACAATACTGTCACGCTTCGTTACCAGCGTGAGGTAGAAGAGGCGATGGCGGCAGGCGGGACTGTGAAAAAATCCAGGAATAAAGATCAGGTTTCCTATCAGTCCGGCAATGAAACGATTATCCAGCCGAAATACGGCAGAGACTATTCTCCGCTTGGCACGGTTCTTAATATGGTCTTTGGCATAGCGATCGGCGTCGCCATTACATGGTTTCTTGTGGTGCCGGGGGTTCGCAGGGAAGTGCAGAACAATGCAAAAGCGGAAGTGGTTAATGCGAATAACGAGCTATCTTCGCGCAATCAGACGATCAGTACACTGGAAGCGCAAGTGGACGAGCTGACGCAGGAAGTCTCAAAAGCGGAGGAGTCATCAAAGGCTACGGAAAGCAGGATCAGCAGTTATGAGCAGCTGGTGGAAGCATACCGCAGCTTTAACGATTCCGATATTGAGGCTGCCGGACAGGCGCTTACCAATGTCAATACGGAATATCTGAATGATTCTGCAAAAACAGTTTACGATACGATTAATGCGGAGGTCAACGCAGAGTATCTGCGCACCGTGTACAAAGAGGGAACAACAGCATACAATGCATCGGATTTTGAGACGGCAATTGTCAGTTTCGAGAAAGTTGTTGCGATGGACGAAACATATGATAACGGAAATGTGCTCTATTATATTGCACAGGCGTATCGAAAAGTGGAAGATATCGAACATGCAAAGATCTATTACCAGAAAGTGGTGGATCTGTATCCGGGGTCGGAGCGTGCAGCGATTTCTCAGAACTATCTTGCGTCGGAGCAGTTCCAATAAGAAGACGAAAGACATTACCTGTAACAAATGTTACAGGCAGTGTCTTTTTTGTCTTATAGGAAAGGCCTTGTTGCATTAACATTTGAAAGTACAGACTTTCCTATAAGATAAAAAGCCCTCTGGGCAGGGTGCGCACCTCGCGGAGGTGAAATCAGCCGTGAACGGCGCCGTGTGGGCGCGAAGAATGCGCGGAACGCATTCTTTTTTGTTTCGCCGGAAATATCAGAATACAGGAAATGAGGTTATTTATGGAAAGTCATTATGAATTGAGGAACGGCAGTCTGATTATAGGGATGCCAAGAGAACTTGACCACCATCAGGCAAGTCAGCTGCGCCTGGAGACAGACCTTTTGATTGAGACATACCATGTCAGAGAGCTTGTGTTTGATTTTGCAGATACAGAGTTTATGGACAGCTCGGGAATTGGCGTAATTATTGGCCGCTGTAAAAATATGCGCTGTTATGGTGGAGAAGTCGTGGCAAAAAATTTAAACGAACGTCTGCAGAAAATATTTATCGTATCCGGTTTACATAAAATCATGCAGAAACAGTGAATATCAAGAAAGGCAAGGGGTTCTTATGTTGCAGAACAGAAATGAGATGAAAGTGTGTTTTGACGCAAGGTCAGTCAATGAGGGGTTTGCCCGTATTGCGGTTGCTGCGTTTATTACGGAATTAAATCCCACATTGGACGAAATATCGGATATCAAGACGGCGGTTTCCGAAGCAGTCACAAACGCTATTATACACGGGTATGACGACCCGGAAAAAAAGGTTGAACTATCCTGCAGGATAGACGGCAGACAGATTGAGATTGTTGTGGAGGATACCGGAACCGGCATACCGGACATCGGAAAAGCCATGGAACCTTTTTTTACAACAAAGCCGGAGCTTGAACGGTCCGGTATGGGATTTGCGTTTATGGAAGCCTTTATGGATGAGGTAATGGTGCAGTCTAAGGTGGGAGCCGGAACCAGAGTTACCATGAAAAAAAAGATAGGGGACTGATCTGAATGAATCGTTTGGCAGAC
>CAMUHN010000054.1 GCA_947088675.1 uncultured Roseburia sp. | reverse complement strand
TATTCAGTCTATACCATCGGTTTCTTTGTGTCAAGCCGACCTGTGAACAGTAACTCTGGCAAAAGTGGCATTTTTGACTGTCTTTTTGACTGTCCGAAAAAGTACACTTTTTCGGACAGTCAAAAAGCATTATTTATGGGGAGGTGCGTGTGATGAAAAACAGGAGAGCGTCTGCAGTCGTTTTTTGAAGTAATTCCTGACAGCAGTCAGGAAGTCGGCAGGAACTGTATCGCGCCAGAAGCGTCTTATGGCGCTGCCGGAAACGTCTGGGGCTGACTGCCAGGGGCCATTTTCCGGATAAATGCGGCTGGGAAAATACAGGCAGCGATGACAGTCCTGCAGACGCAGAAATGCTGCAGGTTACGGTGAAAATCGGCGAAAAGAAAACAAAGCTTTGTTCGGGCTGGTCAAAGAGCAGAACGGTTCGAACAAAAGAATAAAAGCAGAAAGTGGAGGTTGAGATGAGAAGAGAAAAATTTTGCAAAAAAACGGCAGTCCTGCTGACGGCGTGCCTGCTGGCAGGTTCAGCGGCTGCGGCTGACAGCGGGGCGTCTGTTTTCGCCGCTGAAAACGAAACGGTATGGGAAGCGCAGCCTGCAGAAAGCAGCGGAGAAGAGGGAACCGAACCGGATGTTTCGGAAGATGTGGATGATTTTGAATTTTACGGAGATTTCAGTTATGTGCCGCAAAAAGACGGTACGGCGGAAATCAGATCCTATATGGGCGAAGAGGAAACGGTAATCGTCCCGGAAACAATTGAGGGGAAGAATGTAACGACGATCCAGTCGATGGCCTTTGGATTTCGCGATACGGTAAAAACGGTCAAACTCCCGGACAGCGTCACAAAGATTGGAGACAGCGCCTTTTATGAGTGCAGCAGCCTGACCAAAATTACGTTTCCAAAAGGGATTACGGTCATAGAAAACGATACGTTTGAGGGGTGCAGCAGCCTGACCGAAATCACGCTGCCGGACGGCTTGACAAAAATCGGAGACAGCGCTTTTTATGGGTGCGCCAGCCTGACCGAAATCACGCTGCCGGCGAAGCTGACGAGTATCGGCGAACGCGCCTTTTACGGGTGCAGTAAATTGAAAAATCTGAAATTGCAGGAGGGGCTTGCCAAAATCGGCCCGTATGCGTTTGAGGGATGCAGCAGTCTGACAGGCGTTGCGGTTCCGAAAGGGACGGCTGTCGCAGAGGGGGCGTTTGATGAGTGCAGCAGTCTTGAAAATGTAGTTATTTCGGAAAAAGCCAGTCTGGAGGGGGAAGCATTCTGGCGCTGCGACAAATTATCCTCTGTGAAAATTCGTTCCGATGCAGCGATCAAAACGCGTGCGTTTCAAAATCTTGCAGGTATTCGGGAAGTCGCTCTGGCGGAACGTGTGAAAATTGGCGAACGCGCATTTTATAACTGTACCGGTATCACGGGCATTACAATTCCGGATGGCGCAGCCGTTGGCGCGGGGGCATTTGAAAGATGCACAGGACTTACCAGGGTATCCTTTGCAGGAAATGTGACGGAACTGGGGGAGTCTGCATTTTCAGAGTGTGAGAATCTTGTGTCCGTTTCGCTTCCCAAAGGGCTTGAAAAGATTGCCGACTATGCATTTCAGGCATGCAGCGGACTGTCGGAACTAGTGATCCCGGAGGGGGTGGCTGAGATCGGTGAAAGCGCATTTGACAGCTGCAGCAAGCTGGCCGCTGTCACGATTCCGGACAGTGCAGCCAGGATCGGAGATTATGCATTCTGGGGCTGCGGCAGCCTGACCTCGGCGGTGATCCCGGAGAGTGTAAAAAGCATCGGGATCAGTGTATTTTCAGGCTGCCCCAATCTTACCATTACGGGCAGGATTGGGTCTGCGGCACACAGTTATGCAGTGGACTATGTGATTCCGTTTACAGATCCGCTTCACACGCACAGTTATGTACAGACGTATGTCTTTGGACCGTATTGCGATGCAGAAGGGGAAAGACAGTGGACCTGCAGCGTCTGCGGGGCCGGCAAAATTGAGACGATCCAGGCGATTGGCCACAACTACCAGCCTGTTACAATCAAAGCGACCGCGTACAGTAATGGCAGTACTTATCTGCAGTGCAGCGTCTGCGGTGATATCAAAGACAGGGTCGAAGTACTTTGTCCCAATACGGTGGAGCTGTCCCGGACAACGTTTGTCTATGACGGCAAAGCAAAAATTCCGTCCGTCACAGTGAAAGACAGCGCCGGCGCCGTTGTGGACGCGGGTTCGTATACGGTTACCTGCAGCGCAAATAAAAATGTCGGACAGGCAAGCGTTACCGTTACATTCCTTGGCAATTACGGGGGCAGCATTACAAAGACATTTACCATTGTGCCGAAAGGAACGTCGCTTTCCAAACTGACTGCCGGCAAAAAGGGTTTTTCAGCCAAATGGAAAAAGCAGTCCTCCCAGACGAGCGGTTATGAAATCCAGTATTCCACCAGCGGCAAATTTACAAAAAAGACCACAGGCACAACGACTGTAAAAAAGAGCGGCGCAACGTCGGCAAAGGTGAAAAAGCTGAAAGCAAAGAAAAAATATTATGTCAGAATCCGCACATTTAAGACAGTAAAAATCGGTGGGAAGACAGAAAAGCTTTATTCGGACTGGTCAAAAACGAAGAGCGTGAAAACGAAATAGCAGGTGAAGAGGTTGTACAGGAAAAGGGCAAAACACAGCGTACTGTCAGAAAGAGAAAAAGGCTGTGTATGGAAGCGTGAAAGAAAGATTTGTATGAAACAGGAACAGGAGGGAATGGAATATGGCAAAGAAAAAAAGTGTTTTTGCGGTTTGTTTTGCGTTGTTTTTCATGTGCGCCATATTGCCGGTATGCAAAGTAAAGGCACAGGAAATACAGACGTCGGCTGATGGCTATCGATACTATATCATGGATGACGGAACCATTGAGATCACGGGGTATACCGGCGGCAGCGCAAACCCCGTCATACCCGCTGCAATCGACGGAAGAGAAGTGACAAGTATCGGCGAGAGGGCGTTTGCCGGCAGCAGTCTAAACAGTGTTACGGTATCGCAGGGGATCGTGTGTATCGGCGACGGGGCATTTGAGTCCTGTGAAAAACTGGAGACAGTCATGCTGCCTGCATCGGTTGCGAATATTGGAGAAGACGTCTTTTTGAATTGCGGCAGTTTCAGAGAGATACAGGTCAATGCGGCCAGTACCTCATATTGTGCAAAAGATAATCTATTATATGATGCGGCACAAAAAGCGCTGCTGTGTTGCCCCGGTGGGCAAACAGGGATTGTCACGGTTCCGGCGGGGGTGACAAAAATTGCAGACCATGCGTTTGCCGGATGTAACAATCTGACCGGTGTTCTCCTGCCGGAAAGTCTTACGGAAATCGGGTGGGGCGCGTTTGAAGAATGTGCCGGTTTGAGCGAAATACGGATTCCTGTGGCAGTGAAAGAGATCGGGGATTATGCGTTTTCTGACTGCAGCAACCTGACCGGCATCGCGATCCCGGCCGGCACGGTAAGGATCGGGGAAAATGCATTTGCCGGATGCAGTAAAATATCAGTAATTCAGGTAGACAAAAAAAATACGTCGTTTATGTCATGGGACGGAATGTTATACGATGCGGATCGCAAAAATTTATTGTTCTGTCCTGACGGTAAAACGGGGACTGTCGTAATTGCGGATGGGGTCGAGAAGATCGGAGCTTTTGCATTTTACGGGTGCAGGAAGTTGTCCGGTATCAGCATTCCGGCCAGCGTGCAGATGATCGGAGAATATGCGTTTTTTTATTGTGCTGGTCTGACGAAAATCAGTATCCCGGCCGGCTTGTCGGGAATCAGGCAGGGTGCGTTTGAGGGCTGCGACGGCCTGCAGGATGTCTATTTTGCAGGCGGAAAAGAACAGTGGGATCATCTCGCGTCATCCCTGGAAAGCGGGGATCTTGATCAGGTAAACGTATATTATTATAAAGATACCCTGCCGGGCGAAACGGAGACACCGGGAAGCACAGAAAAACCGGGCGAAACGGAGACACCGGGCGGGACAGAAACACCAGACGAAACGGAAAAACCGGGCGAAACGGAGACACCGGGCGGGACAGAAACACCGGACGAAACGGAAACACCGGGCGAAACGGAAACACCGGGCGGGACAGAAACACCGGACAGTCCGGGAAATACAGGAGGTTCGCAGGAGCCGGGAGGAGCCGATAATCCGGGGAATGAGCAGGAGCCGGGAGGCAGTGACAATCCGGGGAACACGGGAGGCAGCGAGCCGGGAGGCACAGGAACCGGTCTGCCGGGAGGCAGCCAACCAGACGGCGGCCAAAAGCCGGGAACATCTGAAAGTGGTAGTCCTGGGAACACAGGCAGTGCGCCGGGCGCTGCAGCGCCAAAGAAAGGCAGTCTGTTTAAAATCGGAAACGAAACATACCGTGTCACTGCGGAAAAATCAACCCTGGCTTTTGTAAAAACATCTTCCAAATCTGCAACACTTGTTATTCTGGATAAAGTGACGAAAAACGGCATCACTTATAAAGTAACTTCTATTGAAAGCGGCGCGCTGAAAGGAAATAAAAGAATTACAAAAGTGATAATCGGAAATAATGTGGCGTCCATCGGGGCAAAGGCATTTTTTGGATGTACAAAACTGACCTCCGTTACGATGGGGACAGGCGTAAAGACAATCGGAAAAGAAGCATTGAAAGGATGCAAAAAATTAAAGACAATTACAATTCGTTCAAAAAAGCTTTCCAGTATAGGAAAAAATGCGCTCAAAGGGATTAAATCTGCCGCCTGTATCAAGGTACCTGGAAGTAAATTAAAATTATACCAGAGGCGGCTGAAAGGAAAAGGACAGGGCGGCAGCGTAAAAGTGAAAAAGTTGTAAAAATTTGGAGAGCAACAGGGAACACAACAGGCATGGAGGCTGAATATGGGAAAAACAGAAAAGAGATATCTTATCATTTCATGTATCGCTTTTATCTTCGCATTGTTTGCGGTGCGGACAAATGTATCTGCTGCGGGAATCTCCATCAGCAGATCGTCCGCAAGCCTTACCGTCGGAGATACGGTTTCTCTGAATGTGCAGGGGGAGGCGGATCTGGTTACATGGTCCAGCAGCAGAGAAGATGTCGCATCCGTTGATCAATTTGGAAAAGTTACGGCACATTCTGCGGGAACTGCTACTGTCAGGGCCGTTGTGCGGGGCAGCGGCAATTTGTATAAATGTAAGGTGACGGTGACAGATTTGCCATGGGTTACATACCGGGCGAATGTAGAAGATGAGGACTGGCATAGCTGGGTCGGCGACGGGCAGACGGCAGGTCATGTGGACGGCGGCGAGCGTCTGGAAGCGATTCAGATTGCATTAAACGGGGAAAACGGGAAAGCAATGATTCAGTACCGCGCTCATGTAAGCGAAGACGGCTGGCAGAACTGGGTCAATTCCGGACAGACGGCCGGGACGACTTATCAGGGCAAGCGTCTGGAAGCAGTGCAGATCCGGCTTCTTTCTTCGTATGCGAAATCTTTTGATATTTATTACAGAATCTATGTCGCCGGCATGGGCTGGTTTGGATGGGCAAAAAACGGGGCTACGGCAGGTACGACGGGAATGTCCCTGCGGACCGAAGCCATTCAGATTAAAATTGTAGAAAAAGGTACGCCGGTGGAAACCGGAGGCGTTTCGCATCTGGACAAACCGGATCTTTCTTATCAGGCATATATAAAATATCAGGGCTGGCAGGCAGAAGTGGACGAGGGTGAATCCGCAGGAAGCGGGGGAAGTCTGGAAGCGCTGCAGATATCCCTGAACGACTTTAACGGTGCAAACGGCATTTCTTACCGTGTCTATGTACAAAACGAGGGCTGGCATGACTGGCAATCCGGCGGGCAGGCTGCGGGTACGATCGGACAGGAGAAAATAGTTGAGGCCGTGCAGATCCGCCTGGAAGGGGAGCTGAGCCGTTATTTTGATATTTATTACAGAGTGCGTTCGCTTGGCTACGACAATTTTGGCTGGGCAAAGAACGGGGAACCGGCGGGTACGTCGGGCGGCAACGTACCTGCGTTCAGCTTTGAAATCAGGCTTATTTCGAAAGCAGAGCAATTCGACGCGGGCGGAGAGGCCTACAAAGATCTGGCGCCGTTTGTGAAACCGGACCCGGAGCGGACGACCGAGATTGTGCTGCAGCACCATATGGGCGGCTATTCTCTGAAGCAGGGATCCTATTCCGCATTTGTAAGCAACGGTGTGAATTACGGGTGCTGCGCGATGAGTTATGCCATCGGTCTTAGCATTGTAAACCAGCAGGCCTATGATCCGACTTCTTTCTGGTACGGGGGAACGACGCACTATAACAAAGGCGGCATTGGGGCAGACATATCGTCGTTTGACGCGGGGACGGTGTATCGCGCGCTGCAGAACGGAAAACCGACGATGATAAACTACAGATACGCAAATAATACGGGGCAGCACTGGGTGCTGATTATGGGAATCCGCGGCGGAGCCGATATCAACCAGTTAACGTATGACGATTTCTATGCCATTGATCCGGTCACAGGCAGTCAGGTCACGCTGACCTCATCATCAAAGTGGGGCGGATGTACCGTAGTCAGAATCAAAGTGTTTCAGTAGATAAGGTTTAAAAAGAGACAAATGAGAGGATAAAAAATGTTTTGTAAATTTTGCGGAAAAGAGACAGAAGACGGCGCCGACGTATGCGGGGAATGCAGAAAGGCTGCGCAGGAACATTATAACAGCGAGAGCGAAATCAGTATTCGTTTCAGACAGAACGGCGGAAGAAAGATTGCTGTGGCAGAGGTAGCCGGACTAATGATTGCTGTGTTGGGGGTCCTTGCAATCGTTTACTGCGGCCTTTCCATCCGGGACGATATGATTCCCTACGGTCTGGCCGGGATACGCGCGGACTACAGGGTGCCGTTTTCTCCCTATGAGAAACGGCAGATCTTAAAACTTGTGATAGCTGTGATTGTGTTTATCGCGGGATGTGTTATCTGGGCAGTTGGAAGAAACTGCCCGGAGTATGCGGTTCACGCATTTCTGCTGATTGTCATTTTAGTCGCTGTATTATATCTTGCGGTAACTGCCAAGATTGCAAAGATCCGCGGTGAGGAAAACGACGGACGGTACTGGGGAGATGCGTGTCTTAAGAAGCAGGTATGTGCGGATAGCGGGATAGATGACGGGGGGAGTTTGAGATGGAGTCAAAGGGAAAAGGCTGGATTCCGGTTATAATGTTAGTTGTACTGTTTGGCGCGATTCTTTTAGTTGGAATATTATTTGGCGCGGATCATGAAAGTGAAGAATCAGGGGCAGATCATTCGGAGTTTGAAACAGAAGATTTGGGGAAAGAGGAAAAATTGGAGGAGGCGATCAATAAAGTTTCTTTTTATCAGTGTGGGAAAAATCTGCCATATGGGATTGATGATGCAGTCTGGGGACTGGGTGAGCAGGAATTCGAGGATTATGTGGGAACGAATCTGGAGTTTCGTTATGATTATGAAAATATAGCCATATATGAGATGGATCGCTTGAATGTTGGAGATAATTGGACAGGAAGCGTTATCTTCTATTTTGAAGCAGATAATGGCCTTGTGTCTATTTCTTATGTAATTGGTGATGAAGAAGGTAAGAAAAATATTGTAGAACCTGTGAAAGATTGTCTGGATGATAATTGCAAATATCTTGGAGATGTAGTCTGGAAGATAGAACCTGAGGATGACGATGAATGTTATTATGCAGTTTGGGAAACAAAATCCTGTTATGTGGTTATGATGTCTGCGGTGCAGAAAATTAATATAGCCGGTATGATATATTTGCAAAAAGACTGGATGATGGGAGATCAAACGGATGATGAAATAATCGAACTGCGGAGGATGATTGAGCATATCAGAACCGGCGAAGAAATGCCGTCCCGTGAACCGGAGATTTTTGGGATGTCTGACAATGGGAATACGAATCTGAATCTGAAAAACGGCGGTTGGGTTGCGGAACAGGGAGACTGGAATTATTATGCGATTGAAAATAATATTTATAAAGAAAACGTGATTACAGGAGATAAAATACAGATTTTTTATACATCAGGTAATTGCCGGCATCTTTGTATTATGGATGAGTGGATTTATTTTATCTCGGATGACAACAATGAATACCAGACTCTTTATAAAGTGAAAACGGACGGTTCCGAACACAGGTCGTTCTTTTTAGGCGAAGAGAATCTGACATCATCATGGGATACCTGGAACGGGGATGTCTATCTGATCGCATCTGAACATGTCTCGGCGTCGCAGAAAAGATATTTTCTGGCGAAGCTGGATTGGGAGCGATATGATTATGATGAGGTTGCGGAAATTCCAAACAATTATTATCCGGGCGGCTTTATCGGGATAGAAGACGGATATGCGTATTTTACCTGTGAAGGGGCCACGGGTACGGATTACTACCATTTTTGTGCAGTGGATATAGAAACTGGTTATGTGCTGGAGACCTCCTGGCAGGACGAGGAAGAAAACTCGGAGGTAGGCAGGCCTTTTTTAAATCAGGGATATCTTTGTTTTTTGTATACATATCGTAATTCTGGTTATGGGATCAGCAATACGGAAAGATATTCTTATCTTTTAACTTGCGATTTGCGTAAGGATTCGGAATTTAATTGGAGGAGACTGGGTTTTGATATTTACAGGGTTCCAACTTCTGTTATGGACGAGGGGCCATATATTAAAAACGTTTTTAATTCGTATGGCGCCATAGATGAGTTGATCTTTGGGGGAGAAGAGATTGTAAGGATAAGCGCTGACGGGGAAACTGAGTTTGTTGTTGCAGACAGTAATCACAGCATATGTGTCGCACACGGAAAAATCTATTATCGCTACGGCAATGATATGTATTGTGAGATCAGTATGGACGGATCCGAATGGAGAGAGATCAGGCAGGAGGAATATATCAATATGTGTCCGTTTTAAAAGACGAAATAGACAAATCCGTATATATGGAGGTATAAAAAGTGAAAAAAGGACTAACCGAACTGGTCTTTCTTTTAGACCGAAGCGGATCCATGCAGGGACTGGAGGCTGACACAATCGGCGGGTTTAACGGCATGATCGAAAAACAGCGAAAGCAGGAGGGGGAGGCAAACGTCACAACCGTTCTCTTTGACAATTCATATGAAATCCTGCACGACCATTTTCCGATTGACATGGTTCGGCCGCTGACAGAGGACGATTATTCTGTGCGCGGCCAGACAGCCCTGATGGATGCGGTTGGGAAGACAATCCACAAATTAATCAATATTCAGAAGCATCTTCCAGAGGATGCCAGAGCCGAAAAAGTAATATTTGTAATTACAACGGACGGAATGGAAAACGCAAGCCGCGAGTACAGTTACAACCAGATCAAAAGTCTGATTGAGCGGCAGAAAACCGAATATGGCTGGGAGTTTTTATTTCTCGGCGCAAATATGGACGCTGTATCCGAAGCTGCAAGATTCGGGATTGCGGCAGATCGTTCCGTCACGTTTTTAAACGATGGCGAGGGCATCGACACTGCCTGTCAGGCTGTGACCGAGGCGCTTTCCGATCTGCGGAAAGCGGCGTGTACTGCAGAGATAGACGGATCATGGAAAGGTTCGATTGAAGCCGATGTAAAATTGCGCGGCTTCCGTAAATAATAACCATACAGGTGAAAAAGTGGCAAAAATGCTGCAGAATGGAGGAAAAAATGAAACATACAAAAATGATTGGAATGAAAAAAAGGTGGATATCGGCAATGCTGACGGCAGCATTGTTTGTCGCGCTGTTCGCGGGAAGCGCGGAGAATATCGCGGCAGCATCAAAAGCGCCGTCGTTTCTCAGTAAGAAATTTGTTGTATTTGAGGGCTGGGAGAAAAAAGGCGATATCATAACAGTTGATATGGCGTATCTTGGGATTAAAAACCGCTCTGTCAATGCAGAAGAGATAGATGATGTAAAAAATTCGAACGAAGATGTGTGCGCATGCGGCTCTTGGTTTTCTTTATTGGAAACGGCAGACGACGGCTTATACTGTGTTGCCTATGAAGCAGGTACCAATAAAGTGACCTATCAGTTAAAACAGGGCGGGAAAACGTATACGTTAAAGACGACCGTAAAGGTAAAAAAGGACTCGAAAAAGAATCTTCCGTTTACTTATGTCAAAGTAGACGGAGAAAACTTTTATAAAAAAGGTTCTTACAATTCCTGCGAACTGGTAACGGATGACAGGGATGCAAAAATCGAATATAAGCTGAATAAGGGCTGGAAGCTGAAAAGCATGTATACACATACGCATTATGACGAGCTGGAAAAAGATAAGGATGCAGAAGAAGAGGGGGAGACGGATATCATTGACGTTGGGAAAAAGACTTCCGATAAAAAAGTAAAGAACGGCCAGAAAATAAAACTCAGGACAAATTTAAGGCACTGGGAGACCGAAGTGTTTATCGACGCAGTTAATAAGAGCGGCGAAATGTGCCACTATGTCATTTCTTTTTCAGAGGACGATTAATGTAAGCCTTGATTGGGGGTATCTATGAAAAAAAGAATTTTATCCGTCCTTACGGCATGGGCGGTATTTCTTTCCTGCCTGTTCGCCGCGCCGGCTGCCGCCCGTGCGGCGGGGTGGCTTGACTGTGTGCAGGAAATCACGCTGGGATCGGCAGTGTCCGGTTCGATAAAGTCGGGCGATTATCGTGCCGGCTATACATACTGGCATGTCTATCATTTTTCGATGCCAGGCAACGGACTCTTAAATCTGTATCTGGAATCGGAAACAAGAAGTTATGATGATATGCTTCTCGAAATTTATGACGTTTCGGATCCGGACTATCCTGTCTGGGAGGACAGGATAGACTGCGGTTACAGTTCGGCTCGTGACATCTATTCTGACTGGAAGCAGATCGCGCTGAATCAGGGAGAGTATTATTTTGCGATGCGAGAGGGTCTCACAATCAATACACCCTATTGCCTGACGCTCAGCTATCAGGAACCGAAGATAAACATTGCGTCCATTACATTGAATCAGACTGGCCTGAAACTGCAGCCGGGGGAACAGCGCGCTATTTCGGCGTCAATTCAGCCGCAGAACGCAACAGACCAGAACTTGATCTGGAGGTCGAGCAATCCGTCCGTCGCCGCAGTGCAAAACGGCGTTGTAACAGCGGTTTCCACCGGCTATGCCTCCGTAACCGCATCTTCTGCGGACGGGGAAGCATCCGCCGTCTGCCAGATAACGGTGACACAGCCTGCGGCGGTGGCGGAAGTACAGGAAGCCAGATCTTCGATAAAAAAGCTGACTGCAGGAAAGAAAAAGGTAAAAGTAAGTTTCGCCCCGATCAAAATCAGCGGAATCCGGTATCAGGTTTCGTATAAAACCGGCAGCGGAAAATGGAAGACAAAAAGCTGCAAAGGGACAACACTGACAATCAAAAAACTGGCGTCAAAAAAGAAATATTCTATTCGTGTGCGCGGCTATAAAAAGGTAAACGGGGCGACGCGTTACAGCAGATGGTCGCCGGTTAAAACCGTAAAAATCAAATAGAAAACAGAGAAAGAGAAATCATGGAGGTTACTATGAAGACAGGAAAAAAAGTATTTTTGTTAACTGCACTGACACTGCTGTTTCTTATGGGGATGAGCACCGGGGTTTTCGCAAAAGACGTAATGTTGAAAGACGGGAAATGGGTCAAAGGAACAACGTGTGAGAAAGAGGACGACAATACATATTATAAAATCCGTATCCCCAAAACGGGGTATATCAGAGTGGATTATCAGCTGGGCGCTGAAAGTCTGGCAGACGGCGAGATTTACCTGTATGACAGTAAGAAAAAAATACTTTCTCTCAGTGAGTCGGAGGATGGGCCTGTCTGTTTTGCACTGCGCAAAGGGACCTATTATATACAGTCCAGGGACACCGGGGAGTGGGATGAGGAGTCGGAAGACAACAGATTTCTCGGAGAAACATACAGGCTTCGTTATAGATTCACTTCCTATAAGGAACAGGGAAAGAAAGTGACGAAAATGTCAAAAGCTCCGCTGTTAAAGAAAAACAGGACAGTGAAAGGGCTGCTTTTTCCGGGCGAGGCAGAAGAAAACAGCAGTACCTGCGCCGCTTTATATAAGATCAAGGTGCCGCAGACATCGAAAGTAACGTTCGATATTAAGCTTGGCAGTACAGTAAATATGGGGCCTGACATCAGGATCACTTTGCTGGACTCCAAGGGAAGGAGGCTGTATAACGGCAGATATGACAAGAAAAAATATACTTCATATGAGACAGGAAAGGAAACCGTGAAACTTTCGGCGGGCACCTATTATATCCGCGTAGACCAGTTTTTTGTGGAGAGCAGCGGGTATTACAGTATTTCCTGGAGATAAGGGGGAATTTCTCTTTCATTCGTTTTCCTGCTTTTGATGGCGTTGATATATTTGGGATGCGTAAGGCAGACATCCATGTTGTCTTCGAGATAATTCAAAACAGGAATCTAATACTTTCCAGTGGCTTTCATACAAACGTGATAACAATTAATTTCGGTGAGCCAGTTGTGAAATCTTTGGATATCCGAGTTGATGGTTGAAAAAGATTTTTGCTTATATTGGGATATCCCATCATTGGCGGTAATTACGATGGTTGGATCAATAACAATTTTTGTGGACGTCAGTCCCACAGCAGATGAAGTATTTTAACTTCGTCATAAGTATCGCCACATTAAAAAAGGAAGAGCAACAGTGACTGAATAAACATGGTCTGTTACCAGTGATAAGAGTCCGGGTTCAAAGTCCCACTTGTTTGTGCCTTGAGCGAAGCGAAAGGAGTGATAAAAACAATGAAAAATTCTAAAAAGAATGTAGCATTATTTTTAAGTGTTGTAATGTTGCTTACAACAATTCTTTCAACAGTTCAGCCGGAACAGCTGAAAGCTGCCTCAAACATATTGAGCGCTGACACTATTGTAATGACTGCAAGGGCTAAAGTAGGTTCCCATGATTCAAATCTGGCAGGAATGTGTCTCAGATTTTGTCTGAATTTGTATCAGAGTTTAAATTCCAATGCTAAATATGGAGGGAAAGCGTGCTGTGCATTTACATATAGCAAACATGCCGTTATTTCCACGTCGAGGGAAAATATCCCTCTGGGTGCTCTTGTGTTTTTTAGTGGAACAAACGGCCGATGCAGTGGTTGCGGTTACTCGCCGGGGCATGTCGGAATTTATGTCGGAGATGGTGTGGTAAGTATTCAGGGAAAGAGTAATGGGGGTATTATTTCAAATAAACCAATTTCTACGTGGGAGAGATGGGGTTATCCATATATTGGCTGGGGATATCTGGATGGAGTAGAAGTTGTGCAGGGGGGAGGGGGAAGTTTGTCGACAACACCCTCCATCACAGTCGGCGGCGCCGTTTACCCAACCGGCAGCTTAAATCCTGGCCAGATGTTCGGGATTCACGGAACCGTATACTCGACAAACAGACTTTCCGATGTGACGGCCAGTATTTTAAATGCGTCAAATACCGTCGTACAGCAAAAGAGCGTAAATCCGAACGCTACGGCATACAGTCTGCGGGGGCCGATCAATAACGCTATGGAATTTAACAAACTTTCCTTTGGAAGTTATCGATTTCAGATCACAGCCACAGATGTGACAGGATACACGCAGACCGTGATAAACTCTTCATTTTCAGTTGGTACGATATCGGAACCGGCAATCCTGGCATCCGATACGGCGGGCGGTGTTGAAATCAGAATGTCAACCACGGAGGGGATGATTTATTATACACTGGACGGTTCGGATCCGGGCGTTTCGGGCATCATCTATCAAAACCCGATTTGGCTTGATCACAGCGCCACCATAAAGGCAGTGGCAAAAAGCGGAAATCTTAGCAGCGGCGTCAATACGCAATCTGTTCAGGTACATAAACTTGCCGCGCCGACCATCACGGCTGTCATAGAGGAAAACGCATTTAAAGTGACGATCGAAGCGGAAGCGGGTTCCACAATTTATTACACGACGGACGGTTCTAAGCCAAACCGTAACAGCGCCGTGTATACAGCGCCGCTGCAGTTGAAGTCGACAAAGACCATAAAAGCCATGGCCGTAAAGCGGGGCTTTGCGGACAGCGATATAAGCGAGCAGGGCGTAACCGCAAAGCTGCCCGGCACGCCGTTGGTCACGGTCAGCGGCGCTGATAAAATCGCCGCAGGAGATGCGGTAAAAATTGCATGGGGCAGTCAGGAACAGGCCCATACATATCTGGTAACATTATATCGGGATCAGAAAATTGCGGAAGAAAAGACGGTGCAGTCAAACAGCTGCGCATTTATTCTGCCGGAAGCCGGCGAGTATGAAATTACGGTAGCTGCAAAAAATTTTCTCGGCAGCAGCGCGGAGAGCTATCCGCCGGTCAGCGTAACGGCCATGGCGCCCTGTGCGGTGACGTTTGCGGATTTTGACGGAAAAACAATTTCCACGCAACAGGTTAAATACGGTGATACGGCCGAACTGCCCGAAAATCCGTCAAGACGCGGATATGAATTTAAAAAATGGGATAACAATGCCATTTATAAACCCATTGTTACAGATATTCATGTAAAGGCGGAATACACAAAAAAGAGATATCTTGTCAGGTTTCTGAATGTGGACGGCAGCGTTTACGCGCCACAGCAGGAAGTGTATTATCAGGAGAGCGTAACACTTCCAAAAAACCCGACGATTGACAAAATCGGATATGCATTCATGGGATGGCGCTGTATGAGCAAGGACGAGGAAAGCGCGCTCGACTATGAGCATGTGGACGCGGACATGACGCTGCAGGCCGTTTTCGACTGGGGGAATCAGGATCTTCCGGTTGTGATTGGAGAAAACGTAAAGGCGCAGCAGAAAGACGGAAATTCTTATTATGTGACAGCGGAATTTACGAACTGGCCAAAGGAAAAGACCTATTGCAAAGCATTGGTTTCTTTAAAAACGGCAAACGGAAAAATGGTAAAAACGGTGACGCAGGATCTCACGTTGAATGCGGGCGAAACCGCGAAAAAGGAATTTGAACTGGTCTGCGACAAAGTAGCGACGCAGGTGGAAATCAATGTAGTCGGGTTAAACAGCCAGAAAACGGCCGGAGCTTATGCAAAAGCAGTGACAAAGCCGACAACCAGCTACAGCAATACGGCCTGGAGCGGCTGGAGCGAGAATGAGCCGCCGGCCGAAGCGCTGACGGAAACAAAGACAATGTACCGATTCCGCGACAAACTGCATACGCAGAGCGCGTCGCCGACGCTGGAGGGGTGGTCCTGGAAAGGGCAGAATACGAGTTTTGGCGACTGGAGCGGGACTTATGCGTCAACCACGCACCCGGGAACCGGGGCGCATATTCAGATCATTGATACAAAGACGGAATATCAGTATTACCACTATTGCTGTAATTCTTACGGTGGAAAAACCAATAATGTCGACTCGATCGCATATGGTTCCGGAAAGCATTATTATCATGCGTTGACGACAGCTTCCCCGCTTCCGGTACTCAGAATGGCCGATCAGGGAGGCAGACAGGCATACGGAGGGCAAGGGAAGTGTACTGGGTGTCCCAAAAATTTTTACGCATGGTTTCTGGCGGGGCAGACGACGACTTATTATTACCAGACGAGGACCATTACAACGGTGTACCAATTTGAAAAATGGGGCGACTGGAGCGCTTACAGCGAGAATCCCATTGTCGGATCGACTGACAGGCAGGTAGAGTCCGCGGTATTTTACCGCTATCAGATACCGATGGAAACGCCGGAAGATCAGGAAGAAACAGAAGGTACAACCTACACGCAGAAAGGGAGCCTTTCGGAGACGTCAATCGACCTTTCGGGAAAAAAAGCCAATATTCTGGTTTACAGGAGCACAAATGAAGATCCGACGGAAAATCAGCTGGAATATGTGGGACAGACCGAGATCGGGGAAAATAATTCCTATTCGTTTTCCTTTATCCCGAAAGAAGACCCGAATGAGGCAAAGAGTAATTTTATTGTGGCGCTTGCGATCGAAGGGCAGACGAACCTTTACAATATTGACGTAATCTACGCAGATCAAGCGCGCTACACCGTGACATTTTATGATAAAAACGGCAAAGAAATCAGCAGTGTGCGCGTAAAGGCAGGAGAGAGCGCAAACGCGCCGGATGCGCCGCAGGAGGAAGGCTTTTCTTTCATGGGATGGGATAAGGACATCACAAATATCAGGTCGGACAGGGCGGTAACGGCCCGTTATAAGGAAAATGAATATACGGTTGTTTACGTTGATTTTGAAAACAATACGGTCGACATGCTACAGCTTGCGCACGGCAGCATGCTCCCGACTCCGGCGGTGAAAGAGTCTGAGGGGAAAAGTTTTCTCGGCTGGGATAAAATTCTCGACGGGACAAAGACGGCGTACGCAAATATGGTGATAACGGCCCGCTATGAGAAAAAGCAATACACAGTCACATTTGTAGACAGTGAGAATCAGGTTGTCAGCAAACAGATTGTGCCGTATGGCGGATCAGCCATTCTGCCATCGGCCGTATCGGAGGAAAATAAGACGTTTCTCGGCTGGAGCACCGATCAAAGCTGGTGGAACGTGACAGGCGATATCACGGTGACGCCGGTGATGGCGTACGCAAAGACGGCGGATACGCCTACGTATCGTATTGATAACGTCTATATGGGAGGAATCCTTTCCATTTCCGCGCCAAAAGGACAGCAGGTCTGGTATCTGCTTGAGACTGAGGAGATCATGCAGGAGGAAGAGACGGAAAATACAGAAAGTCTTAACGCGAATGAAGCGGAAGAAATTGATTTTTCTGGCATACAGGAACTTCAAAATGCCAGGGCTTTCAATCCAAAGGAGTCAGAAAATACAGAATCCTTTAGTAGGGAGGGACAGTGGCAGTTATATACGGAAGAGATATTGCTTGACTGTGATACGCTAATTCGTTTTTATGCGGCCGGAGAAAACATGAACGACGGAAATATGATCGAAATTCCTTACAAAGTCTCTGCCGATGCCGGTCCATATGTGCAGACGGCAAAAATTGCGCTTTCCGATTTGCAGGCAGAAAAAGGCGATGTGGTACAGATTCCGATTGTACTGCAGGAAAATCCGGGGATACGGAGCATGCGGTTTGCACTTTTCTACGATACTTCCGCTTTTTCATCCGTGGAATTTCAGGCCGGCGGCCTTTATTCTGCAGACGACCTTGTATGTAAGATTGGAAAAGATACGGGAGAAATTGAAATTCAGTGCAGTCAGCCGCAGACAATGACTGCAGCGGGGACGCTGGGCACATTGCATCTTACTGCAAGGAGTGATGCGGCGGACGGAATCTATCCGTTCGGATTCCGGTATACGCAGGAGGAAACATATGACAATAACTGGATGGATTTGAGACTTGATTTCTCCGGCGGCAGTATTACGCTTGGGAATGCGGTATCAGACAAACCGTCTGTGGATGCTGCAAAACCGGACGATGCGGCCAGACCCGATCAGCCGGGCGGCAAACCGGGGCAGGCAGTTCCCGGGAAAGGTAATACAATAAAGTCCGGAAACACCAGCTATAAAGTTACAAAAGCGAAAGCCGAGGTATCGTTTGCGAAAGCGCCCGGTTTGTCCGGAACTGTGACAGTACGGCCGTCTGTAACGATAAACGGCATTACATACAAAATAACAGGAATCGAGCCGAACGCATTTTCCGGTAATAAAAAAATAACGAAAGTGACGATCGGAAACAATGTCAAAAAGATCGGTAAAAATGCGTTTCAGGGATGTTCAAAATTAAAGACAGTTTCTATCGGCAAAAATGTAGCAGCGATTGGAGAGGGCGCTTTCTTAAACTGTAAAGAACTGCGTAATGTAACAATTCCGAATAAGGTGAAAACATTGGAAAAAAGCGCGTTTTCCGGCTGTAAAAAGCTAAAAACAGTGACAATCGGGACCGGATTAACGATGATTGGAAAGAACGCTTTCCGAAACTGTAAGAAGTTAAAAACGATCACAATGAAATCGAAAAAACTGAAAACAATCGGAAAGGACGCATTTTATGGCGTTCATGCCGATATCAGAGTTCCGGCGTCTAAGTTGAAAGCATATAAAAAGCTGGCAGGCAGCAAGAAAGGTTATGTGAAAAGGATTTAACAGATAGAATTCTGTAACGGAAAGTCAGTGCAAAAGCCCGTTGTTTGATTGGACAGGTTTCTTCCGAAAATGACGGGCTTTTTGTTTAGAGTAATCAATATTTGCTCTATACATCTATGCAGGAAAACAATCAAAAGCAGCTCAGCTATTAGAAGCGGCGAACCGTGTGATGAACAGTACCAGATTGTTATTATATAAGACATACAATCATGTTTATAGCATTTGTCCATATTATGTACCTCTTCCATATGAACCGACATTTAAACGATGCGTTATATCAGATACATTGCCCGCTGATATATTCTTTTCCCCAAACTGAAATAACCTGAACTAAAACTGTATCTACAATTCAAGGAACATCTCACTTGTTCCAAAAAAATCTTCTGTCATTCTTAGATATTTTTCGCAAATTTCACTTTCTTTTTCCATTCGCCTGATTGTACACTCCCACACGATCAGGCACTTAATATCTTTATCCTGTAACTTCATTCTGACTGCTAAATCCCTGTTAATATTCGCTTCAAATTTCTTCTGCCAGAATTCAACCCTGGATTTTGGCATATAAGCATACTTACAGTCGCAATGTCTGTGCCAGAAGCATCCATGTATAAAAATCGCAGTATTATATTTCCGAAGATAAATATCCGGATGTCCGGGTATTTTTCCTGAATTAATGCCGTATCTGTATCCCTGTGCAAATAGCAGTTTTCTGAAATATAGTTCCGGTCTGGTATTCTTTGAGCGAATCGCCGCCATATTTTTACTTCGTTCTTCCGGGCTTTTAATATCCATTCTGTTTACCTTCAATCATTTTTACATATTGCACAAAACGTGTTAATGTCCATATCCTGTCCCTGCGGTCTTTTGGATACGTCACTATGTAGGGTTCTGGTACAACCAATATTACATTCTGTCTTTACAGGTAGTTTTAGCAGCCAGTGAAACAATATAATCAACTGAAAATCATAATCATGATACGCTTCCTGAGAAGGAAAAAGAAAATCCGGTTTTTTTATTTCCTTCTGTAACTGCCTGAGACGAATACTTCATACAATTTCCGTCAAATATAGCTGACAAATGATGTTCAAAGCTTTTTCCAGCACGACTTTTTCGGCGATTTAATACAACATTGGCAACATGAACAAATTCATCCACTGACTGAAAACCCTTTGTAATAATTTCACCATATCTTGCATATTCTAAAGCTCTGAAAAGTGCATATTCTATACTTGTCCAACTGATAATTTTCTCATCCGGATTTAAACGGATATATTCTGTATGGACAGTTTTTCCTGAGTTTCTGCCGATACTCTTTGCACATCAATAAGGCTGTTTGTTTCAGTTGGACTTATACCAAATGTATCAAGAAATTCTTCTATATCATCATCCGTTTCCAGAAAGTATCCACTGTAATCAATATCATTCTGTTTCGTAAATACGAACAATGCACCTGTCTGTTCTGGCTTCAGAAATGGAAATCCTCTATAAGTTCTTTTTCATAAGCACATTCAACAAGTTATCAAAAGAAGATTTACTTTTTTACTAAGGTTTTTCCGGCTGTTACCATTTCCTTATTCCGTTTTCTCACAAGTGGAAATTTTATGGTTTTGCACATTGTGAACAGGCGGGATGTTTACATTGACCATGCTTTCCATGGCCGACAGGATTACTTTCGAATTATGTTTCCGGATCTGCCGCAGAACGACAAAGAAAGACAAAGCAAATAATCATGGGAAACAGAGCGTTCCTAAACCCGTTAAGCAGGAAAATTTCCATGTATAACGTCCAAAAGCGTAATCCGGTAAAAAAAGTCAGAAATCAGCGCATGGTAGTTTTTCCACAACGGCAGGGAAAGGCAGATATCCTTTCTGCTGCAGGGTTTGGCGTCCGGCAGCAGGCAGGCGACAGGAGCCAGCGGCCCCTCTGTCAGCTCGATGATTTCGCCCACCGTATATTCCTCCGGTCGACGTGTAAGCCGGTATCCGCCTCCTTTTCCGCGAAGTCCGGTCAGAAGACCTCCTTTTACAAGAAGTTTCAGAATCGTCTCCAGGTATTTTTCGGAGATCTCCTGGCGTTTTGCAATTTCTTTTAACGGAACATAATTGTTTTCCTGATTCTGTGCAAGATCTATCAGTACTCTGAGCGCGTAGCGCGCTTTCGTTGAAATCATAACAGTAACCGTGCCTTTCTCTGTGCCTGCGATAGTTTGGACGCAGGCACAGCATCTGCATATTATGAACAGATTTCTCTGATGGATATTCGAAGTTTTCTTAAATTATAGCGTGATTGAGAAGAAATAGCAATAAAAACCTATATACCTATTGACATGGTAGGTAAATAGTGGTAAGATGCATTCAATCAAAGAAAAAGAGTGCAGCAATCAGGCGCAGTTGTATGCAGGCACGGAAAGAGAGGAAAAAAGATGGCGGATTATGCAAAAGGAATGGCGGAGCTGATCGGCGGTACGCCGCTGGTGGAAATTGTAAATATTGAAAAGGAGCTCGCTCTGAAAGCGACGGTTCTTGTAAAACTGGAATATTTGAATCCGGCTGGCAGCGTCAAGGACAGAGTCGCAAAAGCGATGATAGAGGACGCTGAAAAGAGAGGCCTGTTAAGAGAGGGATCTGTAATTATCGAGCCGACGTCGGGGAATACGGGCATTGGCCTTGCCGCAATTGCAGCTGTAAAAGGATATCGAATTATTCTTACGATGCCGGAAACTATGAGCGTGGAGCGACGCAATATGTTAAAAGCCTATGGCGCGGAACTTGTATTAACCGAAGGCGCAAAGGGAATGCAGGGTGCGATCGAGAAAGCGGATGAGCTGGCAGCAGAGATTCCGGGCAGTTTTATCCCCGGACAGTTTATGAATCCGGCGAATCCGGCCGTACATGAGGCGACCACCGGTCCGGAAATCTGGAAAAGCACGGACGGAAAAGTAGATATTTTTATTGCGGGTGTCGGAACCGGCGGCACAGTGACCGGAACGGGCAGATATTTAAAACGGCAGAATCCCGCGGTCAGGGTTGTTGCATTGGAACCTGTGGATTCTCCTGTATTATCGGGGGGAACAGCCGGGCCGCACAAAATTCAGGGAATCGGCGCAGGATTTGTCCCGGATGTGCTGGATACGTCTGTCTATGATGAAGTGTATCAGGCAAAAAGCGACGATGCCTTTGCGGCGGCAAGGCTTCTTGCAAAAAAGGAGGGTTTTTTAGTCGGAATTTCATCCGGCGCAGCGCTGCATGCCGCAATTGAGCTGGCAAAACAGGAGGAAAACCGGGGGAAAATGATTGTGGCGCTGCTGCCTGACAGCGGGGACCGTTATTATTCCACCCCTATATTTACAGAATAAAAAACGTTGGCACAAAAGTTTACAGGCGAATGGCAGGGAGGAAAGAGAAGATGGCAGATATCAGAGATTCAAAAAACTGGGCATTTGAGACGAGACAGCTCCATATCGGGCAGGAACAGGCGGATCCCGCCACCGACGCAAGGGCGGTGCCGATTTATGCGACAACATCCTATGTGTTCCGTAATTCGGAGCATGCGGCAGATCGTTTCGGGCTTCGCGACGCAGGAAATATATACGGAAGGCTTACAAACCCGACACAGGATATCTTTGAGCAGCGGATCGCGTCGTTAGAGGGCGGCGTTGCGGCGCTGGCCGTATCTTCCGGCGCGGCGGCGATTTCATATACTATTCAGGCGCTGGCAAAGTCGGGGGAGCATATTGTGGCGTCGAAGACGATTTATGGGGGGACTTACAACTATCTGGCCCACACGCTTCCGCAGACCGGAGGGATCACCACAACGTTTGTCGATCCGCAGCAGGAGGGCGCATTTGAGGCGGCAATCTCAAAAAATACAAAGGCGATCTTTGTGGAAACGCTCGGAAATCCAAATTCCAATCTGGTTGATCTGGAAGCGCTGGCTGCGACAGCGCATAAACACAATCTTCCGCTGATTGTAGACTCGACGTTTGCGACGCCGTATCTGATCCGCCCGATTGAGTATGGAGCGGATATCGTCATCCATTCCGCGACAAAATTTATCGGAGGTCACGGAACGGCGCTCGGCGGCGTAATCATCGACAGCGGAAACTTTGACTGGAAAATATCCGGCAGATATCCATGGATCTCGGAGGCAAATCCGAGCTATCACGGAGTATCGTTTACGGATGCCGCCGGCGCTGCGGCCTTTGTGACATATATCCGCGCTGTGATACTGCGTGATACCGGCGCGACGCTCTCCCCGTTTCATGCGTTTCTCTTTCTGCAGGGGCTGGAAACGTTATCTCTTCGCGTGGAACGCCATGTCAGCAATGCATTAAAAATTGTACAGTATCTTGCCGCGCATCCAAAGGTGGAGGCAGTGCATCACCCGTCTGTTGAAAGCGAACCGAGCCATGCGCTGTACCGGAAATATCTGCCGAACGGAGGCGGGTCGATCTTTACATTTGAAATCAGGGGGGATGCAAAAACGGCACAGAAATTTATCGACAATCTCGCTGTTTTTTCACTTCTTGCAAATGTGGCCGATGCCAAATCGCTTGTGATTCATCCGGCGACTACCACGCACAGCCAGTGCACGAATGAGGAGCTCTTCGAGCAGGGAATCAGGCCGAATACGATCAGGCTATCCATAGGCATTGAGAATGTAAAGGACCTGATTGCGGCGCTGGATGCGGCATTTAACGCTGTGGACAGGTGATCCGGACAGGTCGAAAGCCAGGGCGCCGAATGATAAACAGAAAGATACAGCGAAAAGGCGGATATGTTTTTTTCAAATGTTGAATAGTTTCCTCCCAAAAAGGCAATATTCTTTTTTGTCGGCAGCAGAAAGTCCGGCAGAAAAGGGAGGGATTTACCATGTGTCACAGCATAAAAAAAACAGTACTACATACCTCATTTATTTTGTATATTATACTTTTACTTTTTGCCGGTATAAGGTATAATAACAGATATCGCATTCAGCGGCAGCTTTCCGAAAAGATTGTTCGTTTTCATGTGATTGCGAACAGCGATTCCAGGCGGGATCAGGCGTTAAAGTTAAAAGTGAGGGACGCGGTGGGCGCCATGCTGCAGGAGAAAATATCTGCGGCGGACAGCAGGGACACATGCGAAAAGCTGCTTTGGGAGGAACTTTCTGAGATAGAACAGACGGCGAGGAATGTACTTTTAGAGGAGGGA
>CAMUHN010000053.1 GCA_947088675.1 uncultured Roseburia sp. | reverse complement strand
CATATGTTCCCTCTTGTCGCAAAGAGAAACGGCGTGTTTGAGCGAAACGGCCATACCGAGGCAACCGTCGATCTGTGCCGCCTTGCGGGGTTAAAAGAGTGCGGGCTGTGCTGTGAGATTATGCGTGAGGACGGGACTATGATGCGCACGCCGGAGCTGGCAGAGCTGGCGCAGAAATGGAACATGAAATTTATCACAATCAAAGATCTGCAAAATTACAGAAAATGTCATGAAAAACTGGTTGACCGGATCACGGCGGTCAACATGCCCACGAAATATGGGAATTTTATGGCGCACGGGTTTGTCAATCGTTTAAACGGAGAACATCATGTCGCACTGGTAAAAGGGGAGATCGGAGACGGGACGGACGTACTCTGCCGCGTTCACTCCGAATGCCTGACAGGCGATACGTTTGGATCGCTGCGCTGCGACTGCGGCCAGCAGTTTGCCGCCGCCATGACGCAGATTGAAAAAGAGGGGCGCGGTATTTTACTTTATATGCGTCAGGAGGGACGCGGTATCGGTCTGATCAATAAACTGCGCGCTTATGAGCTGCAGGAACAGGGCATGGATACGCTTGAGGCCAATCTGGCGCTGGGGTTTGCAGGCGATGAGCGGGAGTATTATATCGGCGCGCAGATACTCAGGGAACTTGGCGTAAAAAATATGCGGCTTTTGACTAACAATCCGGATAAAATCTATCAGCTGCGTGAATTTGGGATGGAAATCACAGAACGTGTTCCGATCCAGATGGACGCAACGTCGTACGATCTGTTTTATCTGAAAACAAAACAGAAGCGAATGGGGCATATTTTAAAATTTGAGTCGGGACAGGAGGAAGTACAATGAAAACATTTGAGGGAAAACTGGTATCGGAAAATATGAAAGTTGGCATTATTGCCGCCAGATTTAACGAGTTTATTACATCAAAACTTTTAAGCGGCGCGGTTGACGCCCTTTTACGCCATGATGTGGCCGAGGAGGATATTGAAGTCGCCTGGGTGCCGGGAGCATTTGAAATACCGCTAATTGCGTCAAAAATGGCAAAGAGCAAAAAATATGACGCCGTGATCTGCCTTGGGGCTGTCATACGCGGCTCTACCAGCCATTATGATTATGTCTGCAACGAGGTGTCAAAAGGGATTGCGGCCGTTTCATTAGAAAGCGGCATACCGGTGATGTTTGGCGTGCTTACCACCGAGAATATCGAGCAGGCAATTGAGCGGGCAGGAACAAAAGCAGGCAACAAGGGATATGACTGCGCGATGGGCGCGATTGAAATGGTCAATTTGATCCGCGCGATAGAGCGGGACTAAAATAATCAGCAAAACAGCAGGCATCCCGGTATTTTCTGCAATACCTGGTTATACTATCATAGAATAAAACAGAACAGAGAGGGAAAGGAAACAAAATTATGAAATATGTATGTGATGTTTGCGGATGGGAATACGACGAAGAGCAGGGGTATCCGGAAGGCGGGATTGCACCTGGAACAAAATGGGAAGAGGTACCGGATGATTTTGAATGTCCATTATGTCTGGTAGGAAAAGACCAGTTTTCAAAAGTGTAAAGGAAAGGCGGCAGGGTGAAAGCTCTGCTGTTTTTCTTTGGGATAAAAACCGGTTTCATAAGGATTTCTTAATAACTTTTCTGATAGAATGATTCTGTAATGAGAATAAGACACGCGCCGGATACGGCGGAAAGGGAGAAAAATGAAAGAAAGCATTTTATCGGCAAAAGGGCTGTGCAGGAGTTTTGCGCACAACGGCGGCCAGCTCCATATACTTTCCAATATTGATCTGGAAATATACAGGGGTGATTTTACTGTTATTATGGGGGCGTCCGGTTCGGGAAAATCTACGCTGCTGTATGCGTTAAGCGGAATGGACAGGGCGACGGCCGGAAGTGTCGTCTATCAGGGGGAAGACATTGTGACAATGAAAGAAAAGCGGCTTGCAAAACTGCGCCATACGGATTTTGGGTTTATTTTCCAACAGATGCATCTGATTGGTAATCTTTCACTGTTTGAAAATATTTCAGTCTGCGGATACCTCAATAAGGAAAAGAAAGCAGAAGATGTGAGGCGGACTGCGGATCAGCTGCTTCAAAAAATGGGGATTGAAAAAGTAAAAAGTCATCTGCCCTCACAGGTTTCCGGCGGAGAACAGCAAAGATGCGCCATTGCAAGAGCGGTTGTCCATTCGCCCCGTGTTCTTTTTGCGGATGAACCGACTGGCGCATTAAATCGGCGTAATACGACGGAAGTGCTCAATCTTTTAACAGGCTTAAATGAAGAGGGGCAGAGTATTTTAATGGTGACGCACGATCTTCGGGCTGCGCTTCGGGCCACAAGGATTTTGTATCTGGAGGACGGAAAAATCACAGGCGAGCTGACATTGCCGGCATACAAAAGTTCGGACGAAAAAAGCAGGGAAGCACAGGTGAATGCCTGGCTGTCCTCTCTGGAATGGTGAGGTGAAATGATGGAAATACTGACATTAGTCCTTGCAAATATTCGCCGGAAGATGGGATCTTTTATCAGCATTGCCCTATTGATGGCAGTAATCTCCATGGCGTTTACATCGATTTTAAGCGTATGGAATAATATCGAGAACGGAATTGATCAGGCACAGCAAAGAGGAAATGTGCCGCAGATGACAGGCATGTTTGAAAAAGAAAAACTGAACGACAATCTGCTGTCAAAGCTTATGTCGCATGATCTGGTCCGCGATGTAAAAACTGTAGATACGATTGTAGGACAAAAAGTGACCTGCGGCGATATCGAGTATTCCAACACGGTGTTTTTGCAGGAAGTAAATACAGCGTACCGGCTGATTGATACCAGAGAATTGCGCTATTGTGAGAATGTGCCGTCCTTAAAGTCCGGTGAGATCTATATTTCGCCGGGCATGAAAACGAACTTTTCCTGTGAAATCGGGGATATGGTTACATTTGACGCCGGCTGTGAAGCATATGATTTTAAGATCGCGGGAGTTTTGGAAGATCCTGCTCTCGGAGCGTCGGTGATCGGGTGGAAAAACGCTTTTATCAGTCATGCGGATTATGAGGCCATATATCATGACATCGAATCATCTGCGGAATCGGAGAACGGAAGGGCTTCTATCGTGACACATCTGTATGTCTACAAAAAAGACAGTTGCGAGCTCAGCGATAATCAGTTTGCCCGTCAGATCAATCTGGATACGGGGATTGCAGATATGGGGACAGGTTCTATTACAAAAGCAGTGAGTAAAAATTATACCGGTCTTTTTCCGAAGATTATCTGTATTATTTTAACGGTTTTTGTACTGTTTTTGCTGGCAGCAGCTATCGTCGTTTTGTGCCACAGCGTATCGACAGGGATTGAAATGGAGTACACGGCATTCGGTATTATGAAAGCGCTGGGATTTACTAAGGAGAAAATACGGCTGGTGATTGCGGCACAGTATCTTGCGGCGCAGCTCCTTGGCATTTCAGTGGGGATGATTGCCGCTGTTTTGCTTTGCGGTAAACTTGGCAATTTGTTTTTTCCGATTACCGGAGTCCTTCCGAATCATAACATTTCATTCGTCAGATGCATCAGTGTGTCAGGCGGAGTTCTTTTGATTTTAGTAATTTGTATTTTACTGATTACGAAAAAAATTGCACAGATTTCTCCGGTCAGGGCAATTTCGTCAGGCAGGGCAGAGATCTACTTTGACAGCAGAATACATCTCCCCATCCGAAAGAGGATGCTTTTAGCAGGCCTTGCATTTCGTCAGTTTACGTCAAATAAGAGGCAGTATCTCGGCATTATTGCAGTGGTATCTATCCTAGTGTATTTTATGACGTCGATGATGATGCTTACTGCCATGATTACGACAACTTCGGCATGGGAATCCATGGGGGTAACTTATCAGGATCTTCGTGTTGATTTAAAAGAAGAGCTGCCGGATGCTAAGATTCAGGAGATTGAGCGGACAATCGGAACATTTTGCGGATTTGAAAATGTATACAGGTCATGCGGAAATAATTATTTTTCGATTGAAGGCGAGCAGATGATGGTATGTATTTTCAGTACGCCGGAACAAATCAAAGCGATCATCAGGGGAAGAGAGCCGCTTTATGACAATGAGATCGTATTGACGGAAATTGCTGCCGATTTACTTGATTTAAAAGTAGGGGACAAAGTAACGGTGGGTCATTTGGATAAAAGAGAGGAGTATCTGATATCCGGGCTGAATCAGTATGAGAATGATGCAGGTGAAAACTTCAGCATGTCCATGGAAGCAGCATCAAAACTGACAGACGTATCGGTAAGTTATCTCGGTTATATTTTGGACGAGAGAGGCAAAGGGGAAGAGATTGCCGATACATTAAATCGTAAATTTGGGAATCTGCTGACAGCAAGGTTTTATGAAACTCCGATGGAAGAAACATACCAGATTGCAATCAATGCCATGACGCTGATAGTCTATACGTTTTCCGTTGTTTTTGCAGCTGTTGTTGTTCATATGGTCTGTTCCAGGGCATTTGTCAGGGAGCGCAGAGATATCGGTATCTATAAAGCGCTGGGATTTACGGTACGGAGCCTGCGATTACAGTTTGCTTTTCGTTTTTTGATCATGGCATTTTTGGGTTCTGTGACAGGAAGCGTCCTGGCTGTCCTTTTTTCCGAAAGAATGTTAAGCGCTATATTGAGGCTGATGGGGATTTCCAGCTTTATGGCAGCGTTTGGAATCAGTACATTTGCAGTGCCCTTTGCCGCGATCAGCGCCTGTTTTTTCCTTTCTTCCTGGATTGCCGCCCGAAAGATCAGGCAAGTGGAAGTAAAAGAGCTTGTGTGCGATTAGTTTGACTTTACACTGAAAGTTTAAATAACGAAAAAAATTCTTGCATTCAAAAAAACAATGTGATATAACAGTTGTATCGAAAATGCGATGAAAGAGACTCTTATCTTCAGACATCGACAGGAATACGGCGTCACCGACTGAGAGCGCCGTTTGAAAGAGGAGACAAAGGGAACGCTCCGGAGCAGACCGTCTGAACCGTTGTCCATATAGTGGGACATAAAAAGTAGGCCGGTACGTTTGCTGCGCGTTAAGCACAAAGAGTGGGAAAGTAACGGAGAGCCGTTTATTTTCCAAAGCGGGTGGTACCGCGGGATCATACGAATTTATCTCGCCCTGAAAAAACAATGACGTTTTTTCAGGGCGTTTTTATGCGCAGTCCCGTGCAGAGGAAGAGAGCCGCAAAAGCGGCGCACGGGACGCGCGGCGAGCAGGGGACGGAACTCCCTGTTCGAAAGAAAGCAGTCCCGTGCAGAGGAAGAGAGCCGCAAAAGCAGCGCACGGGACGCGCGGCGAGCAAGGAAAGGAGAAACCCTGCTCGAAAGAAAGCAGTCCCGTGCAGAGGAAGAGAGCCGCAAAAGAGGCGCACGGGACGCAAAGAAAGCAGTCCCGTGCAGAAGAGAGCCGCAAAAGAGGCGCACGGGTTATGATCCCGTCCCGCACCTGAATAACCATAGTATGGGTAGAAAAGGAGCGTACAGACATGGAATTTATGACAGGAACAGCGAAAAAAGACACAATGGAAATCAGCGATTTTGCAAAAGCCGATTACGATGGAAAGCGGGTGAAAGTAAACGGGGCCGTCCACACAATTCGCGATATGGGCGAGGTGGCATTTGTTGTGCTGCGGAAACGGGAAGGGCTTTTACAGTGTGTCTTTGAACAGGGAAAGAGCGAATTTGATTTAAGAGATTTAAAGGAAGCCGCCACAGTTGAAATCGAAGGAACGGTCAACGCGGAAGAACGGGCGCCCGGCGGATTTGAAATCCGTATGGATTCGATGCGTGTGTTATCAAAGCCTTATGCGCCGATGCCGATTGAAATTTCAAAATGGAAACTGAAAAACACACTGGAGACAAATTTAAACAACCGTCCGATTGCGCTGCGCAATATCAGGGAACGCGCTAAATTTCGGCTTCAGGAGGGAATTGTACGGGGGTTTCGTGATTTTTTGTATGGCGAGGGATTTACCGAGATTCATACGCCTAAAATCGGAGCGAAAAGCGCGGAGGGAGGCGCCAACCTGTTTCGTCTGGAATATTTTCACAGGCCTGCCATATTACAACAGAGCCCGCAGTTTTATAAACAGATGATGGTCGGCGTCTTTGACAGGGTGTTTGAGACTGCGCCTGTATTCCGTGCGGAAAAACACAACACAAAACGCCATTTAAACGAATATACAAGCCTTGATTTTGAGATGGGCTATATTGATGATTTTACAGATATTATGGCAATGGAGACCGGATTTTTGCAGTATACGATGAAGCTGCTGGCATCCGATTATGCAAAGGAGCTTGCTGTTTTAGATGTCACACTCCCTGGGACGGAGAAAATTCCGACTGTCCGGTTTGACGAGGCAAAACAGAAAGTTGCGGAAAAATATCACAGGCAGATCAGAAATCCATACGACCTCGAACCGGAGGAGGAAGCTCTGATCGGCGCTTATTTTAAAGAAGAATACGATGCGGACTTTGTTTTTGTCACGCATTATCCGTCCAGAAAGCGCCCGTTTTATGCAATGGACGATCCGGCGGATCCGACGTTTACATTAAGCTTTGACCTCCTTTACCATGGACTTGAAATCACGACAGGGGGACAGCGCATTCACAGCTATCCTGCATTGCTTGAGAAAATGGAAAAGCGCGGTATGACAGAGGAGGGAATGGAACAGTACCTCGCCGTATTTAAATACGGAATGCCGCCGCACGGGGGACTTGGCATCGGGCTTGAACGGCTGACCATGCAGCTGGCCGGCGAGGATAACGTTCGCGAGACAACGCTGTTTCCGCGCGATTTAAGCCGGCTGGAGCCGTAGACGGGAAGAAAAGATACAGTGAAAAAGAAAGTATAAGACGGAGGAAATCATGGCAAATATCATTTCGGACGAGACAATTGAATATATTGGCATTCTTGCAAAGCTGGAGTTAAGTGAGGAGGAGAAAGAAAGAGCCAAAAAAGATATGAGCGAAATGCTTGCTTATATGGATCAGTTAAATGAACTGGACACCGACGGGGTGGAGCCGATGTCCCATATATTTCCGGTCAGCAACGTATTTCGAGAGGATGTTGTGACAAATACGGACGGAAGCAAAGATACGCTGTTTAATGCGCCGGAGAAAAAAGACGGAGGGTTTTTGGTGCCCAAAACAATCGGATCTTAAGACGGCTGCGCTGATTTGACAGGCGGCGTGAACAAACAGGTCACAGCGCGTGTGTTTCATAATGGGGACGCGCAGAAATGAGGGAATGATGAATTTGATGAAGATGACTGCCATCGAACTTGGCAGAAAGATAAAGAAAAGGGAAGTGTCTGTCACGGAGGCTGTGACGGCTGCGTTAGATGCTGCGGAGAGGAAAGAGCCGCAGTTAAACAGTTTTGTAACGATAGACAGGGACGGCGCCAGAAAGCAGGCCGGGATCGTACAGAAACGTCTGGATGAGGGAGAGATTGACAACCCTCTTGCGGGAGTTCCGGTTGCGGTCAAAGATAATATGTGTACAAAAGGACTGCTGACCACCTGTTCTTCTAAAATATTATATAATTTTATCCCGACCTACACGGCGCAGGCTGTTCTTAGCCTGGAGCAGGCCGGGGCCGTTGTGATCGGCAAAACGAATATGGATGAATTTGCAATGGGAAGTACAACCGAGACGTCGGCGTTTGGCGAGACAAAAAATCCCTGGAATCTGTCGCATGTGCCGGGCGGTTCTTCCGGCGGCTCCTGCGCAGCCGTTGCGGCCGGGGAATGCACTTATGCCCTTGGTTCCGATACGGGAGGTTCCATTCGCCAGCCGAGTTCTTTTTGCGGCGTAACCGGTCTTAAGCCCACTTACGGGACAGTTTCCCGCTATGGGCTGATTGCCTATGGATCGTCGCTTGACCAGATTGGGCCGGTTGCAAAAGACATAGCGGACTGCGCCGCAATACTTGAGACGATTGCTTCTTATGATAAAAAAGATTCTACTTCGATCAGACGGGATGATTATAAATTTACGGAAGCGCTGATCGACGATGTAAAAGGAATGAAGATCGGTATTCCGGGAGATTACTTTGGAGAGGGACTGGATGAAGACGTAAAAAACGCGGTATTAAAAGCAGCGGAGCGGCTGAAAGAAAAAGGCGCCATTGTGGAGGAATTTGACTTAAGCCTTGTTCCATATGCGATTCCGGCCTACTATATCATTGCCTGCGCGGAAGCCAGCTCCAACCTGGCGCGCTTTGACGGCGTCAAATACGGCTACCGTGCAAAAGAGTACGAAGGGCTTCACAATATGTACAAAAAATCACGTTCCGAAGGGTTTGGAGCGGAGGCGAAGCGTCGCATTATGCTGGGTTCGTTTGTTTTAAGCAGCGGATATTACGATGCCTATTATCTGAAAGCGCTGCGTACCAAGGCGCTGATCAAACAGGCGTTTGACAGGGCGTTTGAGAAATACGATGTGATTCTCGGCCCGACGGCGCCTGCTACCGCGCCAAAACTTGGCGAATCGTTAAGCGATCCGATTCAAATGTACCTCGGCGATATTTATACGATTTCTGTCAACCTCGCAGGGCTGCCGGCTGTTTCACTTCCATGCGGAAAAGACCGGGCGGGGCTTCCGATTGGGCTGCAGCTGATCGGGGACTGTTTCCAGGAAAAAAAGATCATTCGTGCGGCCTATGCGTTTGAGCAGACACGAAACTATGCGTACAGTCCGTTTGCGGAAGTTTAAAATTGAAAGGAGTACGGTAAAATGAGCAAAATATATGAGACAGTCATAGGACTTGAAGTCCATGTAGAGCTGGCCACAAAGACGAAGATTTTCTGCTCCTGTTCCACGGCATTCGGCGGCGCGCCAAATACGCACACCTGTCCGGTATGCACCGGTATGCCGGGGTCGCTTCCGGTGTTAAACAGACAGGTTGTGGAATATGCCATGGCTGTTGGAATCGCGACAAACTGTAAAATTACGCGGTACTGCAAGTTTGATCGAAAAAACTATTTTTATCCCGACAATCCGCAAAATTATCAGATTTCCCAGCTGTATCTGCCGATCTGCCGGGACGGGGGCATAGAAATTGAGACGGCTGCCGGCAAAAAGACGGTTGGGATTCATGAAATCCATATGGAGGAGGACGCCGGAAAACTGGTACACGACGAGTGGGAGGATGTTTCAATTGTCGATTACAACCGTTCCGGCGTGCCGCTGATTGAGATCGTATCCGAGCCGGATATGCGTTCTGCCGAGGAGGTCATTGCCTATCTGGAAAAATTAAGGCTGATTATTCAGTATCTCGGCGCTTCCGACTGTAAATTAAATGAAGGTTCCATGCGCGCCGACGTCAACCTTTCGGTTCGCGAAGCAGGCGCGGCGTACTTCGGAACGCGTACCGAGATGAAAAATTTAAACTCGTTTAAAGCAATTGCAAGAGCGATAGAGGGAGAGCGCGCAAGACAGATCGAACTTTTGGAGGAAGGAAAGCAGGTCATCCAGGAGACAAGGCGGTGGGATGATAACAAAGAGACGTCCCATGCGATGCGCTCTAAGGAGGACGCGAAAGATTACCGCTATTTTCCGGAACCGGATCTTGTCCCGGTTGTGATAAGCGACGAGTGGATCGCACAGGTCAGATCGCGCCAACCGGAGATGCGCGAGGAAAAAATGGCGCGTTATCAGACGCAGTACGGACTTCCCGCATACGATGCCGGGATCTTAACCGGCGATAAAACATTTGCCGATTTATTTGAAGCCGCAACCGAAATCTGCGGAAAACCCAAAAAGGTTTCAAACTGGATTATGGTCGAAACAATCCGCCTGTTGAAAGAAAACGGTATGGATCCGGATCAGATACAGTTTTCACCGGAGAACCTTGCAAAGATTGTCCGGCTTGCGGACGAGGGAACTGTTACAAATACGGTTGCAAAAGAAGTATTTGAGCTTGTATTTCTAAAAGATATCGATCCGGAGGCATATATAAAAGAGCACGGCCTTTCTACGGTCAGCGACGAGGGCGCGCTGCGTGCAGCAGTGGAGCAGGTAATACGGGAAAATCCGCAGTCTGTGGAGGATTACCGCAACGGGAAAGAAAAAGCAATCGGTTTTCTGGTTGGGCAGACGATGAAAGCCATGAAAGGCAAGGCAAACCCGGGAATGGTAAATCAGCTGCTGCGAGAATTGTTATAATTGAAATCTGAAACGATATGGCTGGGTTTCTTTTACAAACCTCTTTTTTTCACACGGAAAGAATGTTATAATAAAAATTATATCTGGTATGGTAACTGATGCAGATAGAAGATTTCCGGAGGAAAGCCATGGTGATAAAAACAGCGGTTCTAAAAGAACTGGAGGAGAATTACAGACAGTCGGGAAACCGGATCTGCCTGTTATACGGAAGGGCGGATTCGAATCAGGAAGAATTGATTCAGACATTTTTAAAAGGAAAAGTTTATTTTTACTACCGCGCCAGGCAGGCGGCTGCCGAAGAACAGCAGCGTATTATGGGACGTGAGATCAAGCGGCGGTTTTCGGCGTCATTTCGTGAAGATACTTATGAGGAGTATTTCAGACGCGTTCGAAGCGGCGGCCCCGAGAAACTGGTGCTTGTGATTGACGAATTTCATCTGATTGCAAAAAAATCAAAGAATTTTATGGAGGCGGTGCTTAAATTAAGGACAAAAAAACTCTACCCCGGTCCCGTAATGATATTGCTCATAAGTACTGCCGTAGCCTGGGTGGAAAAGGAGTCTGCGGAGTGTTTTGGCGCGGCGGTGGAGCGAAGGGTGGATGCGCGCATTAAACTGTCAAATTTAAATTTTCTGGAAGTGGTACGAGCGCTTCCGGAGTATTCGGTCAGCGATTCGATCGGCGTATATGGCGTGGTCGGAGGCGTGCCGGGATATATCAGCCGCTGGGACGCAAAAACAGATCTCAAAAGCAACATCATAAGGCTGATGCTCAAAAGGGACGGATATCTGTCTGACGCGGCAGAGCAGCTGATCGGTTCGCAGCTGCGGGAACTGTCCGTATATGAGACAATTCTTTCGCATATTGCATCCGGGTGTGATAAATTAAATGATCTTTATTTAAAAACAGGATTTTCCAGGGCAAAAATAAGCGTCTATATGAAAAATCTGTCTGCGTTTGATATTATACAGAAAGTAGTTTCGTTTGAAACGGGCGGATGGGAAAATACGCAAAAAGGGATTTATCGTATTCGGGATAATTTTGTAAATTTCTGGTTTCATTTTATATATCCGAATCTGTCGGATTATTATGAAATGGACCCGGAACAGTTTTACGACGCCTATATTGAAAACGGTCTGTCGCCCTATCTGGCCCGATATTTCAAAGAAGTATGCATGGAATATCTGGAACTGTTAAATATGGTACATAAACTGCCGCTTACGATTAAAAAGATGGGCACCTGGATCGGAAAAGCAGGTGATATTGATATCATTGCACAGAATGAGATACGTCAGAATATCGTAGGCATCTGTAACTGGGAGCAGAAAGAGCTTACCTATTCCATGTGTGAAGAGCTTTTTGCAAATATGAAACGAGCGAGAATCGGTGCGGAGTACTATTTTCTGTTTTCGGCAAAAGGCTTTGATGAGACGGTCATGGAGACGGCAAAGCAGGATAAGAAATATGTGCTGGTGGATATGAACGAGCTGTAGCGGCTTATGGCGGCATAGTTTCAGGAAAGGCAAGGATTCTAAATTGAAAAAATCATTGATTATAACGGAGAAGCCGAGCGTTGCACAGGAATTTGCCCGCATTTTGGGCGTTATGGGCCGTAATGACGGTTATATCGAAAATGACAGCTATGTCATAACCTGGTGTGTCGGTCATCTGGTGGAAATGGTTTATCCGGAAGAATACGATGAAAAATATAAAAAATGGAAACTGGAAGATCTGCCGTTTTTGCCGGAACAATATAAGTACCATGTCATACCAAACGTAAAAAAACAATATGATATCGTAAACCGTATGCTGCACCGGGAGGACATTGAAACGGTCTACTGGGCAGGGGACGCCGGAAAAGAAGGGCAGACGATTGAAGAAAATATCAGGCGGTTTGGCGGCGTCCGAAACGGGATGAAAGAACTGCGCGTTTGGATTGATTCACAGACAGAAGAGGAGATTCTGCGCGGGATCCGGGAGGCAAAAAGCATGTCGGAATATGACAATCTGGCAAATTCCGGCGTAATGCGCACAATTGAGGATTATGCAATGGGAATTAATTTTTCCCGCGTAATGTCCGTCAAGTACGGACGTCTTTTAAATGATGCGGCGGGTACAAAAAGCTATACGGCGATTGCGGTTGGGCGCGTGATGACCTGTGTGCTTGGCATGGTAGTGATCCGGGAGAGGGAAATCAGAAATTTTACGGAAACGCCGTTTTTTCGTGTAATTGGCATTTATAAAACAGACAGGGAAGACCAAAATTTTGCAGAAGCAGAGTGGAGAGCCGTTCGGGAGTCCAAATATTTTGAGTCGCCGCTCTTATATAAGGAGAACGGATTTAAAAAAGAGGAAGACGCAAGAGCGCTGATTGGCGAATTAGAGAAAGAGGAGGCGGTTGTCGAGTCCGTCGAGACAGGAATATCCAGAAAAAAAGCGCCGCTTTTGTTTAACCTTGCAGAGCTTCAGGCCGAGTGTGCAAAGCGTTTTAAAATCAGTCCGGATGAGACGCTTTCGGCTGCGCAGGAACTCTATGAAAAAAAACTGACGACTTATCCCAGAACAGACGCGAGAGTGCTTTCGACCGCAGTTGCAAAAGAAATTGCAAAAAATATTGCAGGACTTAAAAATTACGAGCCGGCTGCCGCTTATGCAGAATGGATTATGCAGGAAAACAGATACCGCAGTCTTGCGAAAACACAGTATACGGACGACAGTAAAATTACGGATCACTATGCGATTATCCCGACAGGGCAGATGCCGCGCAAAGAATCGTTAAGCAGCCTGCAAAAGAGCGTGTATGATCTGATTGTGCGTCGGTTTTTAAGCATTTTTTATCCGCCTGCAGAATACAAAACAATAAAACTGACCGTAAAGGCAGGCAGGGAGCGTCTGTTCGCCTCTGCAAAGCAGTTAAAAGAGCCGGGATATCTGGAAGTAGCCGGTATCCCCTCTGCGGAGAACAAAAAAAAGGGGGAAACGCAGCAGGAGGCAGAGAATGCGGGTCTTTTTATGCTTGCTGCCAAGATAAAAAGCGGGGATCGCCTGTACGTGGAGCAGTACGATATCAAAGAAGGAAAAACATCTCCGCCGAAACGATATACTTCCGGATCCATGGTGCTTGCCATGGAAAATGCGGGCCAGCTGATCGAGGAGGAAGAACTGCGGGAACAGATCCGCGGAACCGGCATCGGAACTTCGGCGACGAGAGCGGAAATTATAAAAAAACTGATCCGTATCGGTTATTTAAATCTGAATAAAAAAACACAGGTATTAACGCCGCAGGGACTGGGTGAGATGATATTTGAGGTGGTGAGCATGACAGTGCCGGCGTTGTTAAATCCCAAAATGACCGCTTCCTGGGAAAAAGGACTGGACGGGATTACGCGGGGTACCGTTGTGATGGCGGATTATCGGAGCAAACTGGAAGATTTTATCCGACGGGAGACTGTTGCGATGGTCGAACAGGATATCCGGGAGGAACTGGCAGCGAGGATTTTGCCTTTCGTGGGAAAAGGAGCAAAAGGAATCACAGCGAAGCATGAAATCGGCGCGCCATGCCCGGTCTGCGGCGGGGAGATGGAGACGACGCCGTTCGGTTACGGATGCAGCAATTATAAAAAAGATAAAAGCGGATGCGGTTTTTCCATCGGGATGATTGCGGGCAGAGCGCTCTCGGAGGAGGAAGTCAGAGAACTTCTTTGTCAGGGAAGCACGTCCTGTTTATCCGGTTTCGTTTCAAAATCCAGAAAGAAGTTTTCCGCCAGTCTGAAACTCCAGAAAGACGAGGACGGGAAGCCGGGCATCGTGTTTGATTTTTCACAGAATACGCCGGAGATATTAGAGGGAGTTATTTGTCCCCTCTGCGGCGGTGCGATCGTAAAGACGGCGTTTGGCTATGGATGCGCAAATTATGAGAAAGAGAATCCAGACAGCTGCCGTTTTTCCATTGGAAAGCTTGCAGAGAAAACGATTTCCAAATCGAATATAAAAGAGCTTTTAACAAACGGAAGAACAGGTGTCATCCGCGGTTTTAAATCCAAAACCGGAAAGAAATTTGACGCGAGACTTGCAATCGGCCGTGATGAGGAGGGAAAAGTAACCGGGGTAAAATTTGACTTTACGGATATCGAGCCGCAAAAGATCAAGGATGTGAAATGTCCGCGGTGCGGCGGCGCGATCATAAAAACGCCGTTTGGATACGGATGTTCCAATTATAAAAAAGAGGACGAGACGGGATGCCGGTTTGTGATCGGAAAGATTGCGGGCGTAACGTTAAAAGAAAGCCAGGTAAAAGAACTGCTGCAGAACAAAAAGACATCTGTTATTGAGGGATTTGCGGCAAAGACGGGAATGAAATTTGACGCGCCGCTAAAACTTACAGAGGAAGGAGAAGTAGCGTTTGATTTTCCCGGGCGGCAGGAGCCGGTGGAGACAGCGGCGCCGTGTCCAAAATGCGGCAGTCCGCTAAAAAAAGGGCAGTGGTATTATGCGTGTGAATGTGGTTTTCGCATCGCACATACGGTGGCAAAAGTAGAGCTTGCCGAGGAGGTGGTGACAGAATTATTTACAGCTGGCAGGACAAAACAAAAGATTGTCGGGTTTGTCTCAAAGGCAGGAAAGCAGTTTGACGCCTATTTAAAATATGAAGAGGATAAAATAAAATTTGATTTTAACTAATCGGAAAGGGCAGAAATGAATCGGAAATCAAAATACAGAATTTTAAACCGTGATATTATAAAATATTTTGCTATGGGGGCCATGCTGCTCAATCATATTGCAAATGTATTTTTGACCATGGGATCGCCTCTCTATGAAACGCTGGTTGATATCGGATATTTTACGGCAATTACCATGTGTTATTTTCTGGTTGAGGGATATCAGTATACGCATTCAAAAAAGAGTTACGGTATACGGCTTTTTCTTTTTGCCGTGATTTCACAGCTTCCGTTTGTGATGGCATTTCGGAATCATGCTGGCGTTGGGCTGAATATGATATTTACGCTGTTTGTCTGTTTCCTGATTCTTGTAGTCAGGGAGAAAGTGAAAAATCCGGTACTTCGCACGCTTTTAGTTATTTTTCTTGTGTTTGTCACGATTTTCAGCGACTGGCAGCTTTTTGCAGCAGTCTTTACCGTAATGTTTGACGCATGGAGAGGCGACAGAAAGAAAATCTGGCTGGCATATGCGATTGCCGCCGTAAGTTTTGGCACGATGCAGTTTATTGCTTACAGCAGTTTTTTTTCCGTGCAGAAAGCGGCGGTCTGTACCGCGGGAGCAGTCTGCGGAATCATTGTTTCCGGTATTGTCATTCAGTGTTTTTATAACGGAGAACGCGCAAAATATGGGAGAAAAATTTCCAAATGGTTTTTTTACCTGTTTTATCCGCTGCATCTTACGGTGCTCGCGCTGATTGATCTGTATTGGATCTGAATACATTTGGAGGAGGACGTTAAGTTTTGGAATGAGATGCATGTCTGTGCCGGCGCTGCGGTCACTGACATGGCGGGAACAGAATGCAGCGCAGAAATGAGGGAAAATATGGAAAGTGCAAAAACTGGCACACTTTTTGATCTGGATCAGACGATTGCAGGGGAGTTATTCGACTCTTTGGAATACCCCTGGGAGGCGCTGCCAAAGATCAGTGATTTTATTAAAAAACTGGGTCCAACACTGGATCCTGCAATATTTGAACAGCGCGGCGAGGCAGTCTGGATTGCGAAGAATGCGCTTGTTGCGCCGAGCGCATGTTTAAACGGCCCGCTGATTGTTGACGAGGAGGCGCAAATCAGGCACTGTGCGTTTGTCCGTGCAAATGCAATTATCGGAAAGGGCGCTGTTGTCGGCAATTCCACCGAATTAAAAAATGTCGTCCTGTTTAATTTTGTGCAGGTGCCGCACTACAACTATGTCGGGGACTCTGTTTTGGGTTATCGGTCGCATATGGGCGCCGGTTCGATTGCCTCCAATGTAAAGTCCGATAAAGCGCTTGTTGCAGTAAGAGACAGGGAAGAAAAAATAGAAACCGGATTAAAAAAATTTGGCGTGATGCTCGGGGATTTTGTGGAAGTCGGGTGCGGTTCTGTGTTAAATCCGGGAACGGTAGTCGGCAGACATACCAATATCTATCCGCTTTCTTCGGTGCGCGGCGTGATTCCCGCCAATTCAATTTTCAAAAAGCAGGATGAGATTGTAATGAAAAAGTAAATCATGCATGGATAAAAATTTCGTCGAATTAGGACTTTACTATTGGAAAAAAATATGAGAAAATAATAAAAGTATGTTAAAGTAATAATTTTAACAACACAGTTCTATTTACAGTGAAAGGAGTCTTAAAATGATTTACACTAAGGAAGTTGAAAACATGTGTCCGGTTGCCAAGGGCGCAAAACATGAACCAGCTCCGATTCCGGAAGAAGGAAAATGGGTTCATTCCAAAAAAATTGAAGATATTTCAGGCTTTACACATGGTGTAGGCTGGTGTGCACCGCAGCAGGGCGCATGCAAGCTTTCATTAAATGTAAAGAACGGTGTGATCGAGGAGGCTTTGGTTGAGACGATCGGATGTTCCGGTATGACGCATTCCGCGGCCATGGCAGCAGAAATTCTGCAGGGTAAGACAATACTGGAAGCTTTAAATACCGACCTGGTATGCGATGCCATCAATACGGCGATGAGAGAGCTGTTTTTGCAGATTGTCTATGGACGTACGCAGAGCGCATTTTCTGACGACGGACTTCCGGTAGGCGCAGGCCTTGAGGATTTGGGGAAAGGACTTCGTTCCCAGGTCGGCACGATGTATGCTACCAAAGAAAAAGGCGTGCGTTATCTTGAAATGGCAGAGGGTTATGTGACAGGGATTGCGTTGAACGAGGACAATGAAGTTATCGGATATCAGTTCGTTTCCCTTGGAAAAATGACTGACTTTATCAAAAAAGGCGATACTCCTAACGATGCGTGGGAGAAAGCAAAAGGCCAGTACGGACGTGTGGACGATGCAGCTAAGATTATCGACCCGCGGGCAGAGTAAGGAAAGGAGAAACGAGGATCATGGCATTATTTGAATCATATGAAAGAAGAATCGACCAGATTAACGCTGTTTTAAGCAGCTATGGCATCGGCTCCATCGAAGAAGCCGAAAAAATTACGAAAGATGCTGGGCTTGACGTATATGATCAGGTAAAGAAAATCCAGCCAATCTGTTTTGAAAATGCATGCTGGGCTTATACGGTTGGCGCTGCCATCGCTATCAAAAAAGGATGCAAAAAAGCTGCGGACGCTGCTGCTGCAATTGGCGAGGGTCTTCAGGCGTTTTGTATTCCGGGTTCCGTTGCCGATCACAGAAAGGTTGGATTAGGACACGGAAATCTTGGCAAGATGCTCCTGGAGGAGGAAACGGAGTGCTTCTGCTTCCTTGCAGGCCACGAGTCGTTTGCAGCTGCGGAAGGTGCGATCGGTATCGCAGAAAAAGCAAACAAAGTGCGCCAGAAACCGCTTCGCGTTATTTTAAACGGTCTTGGAAAAGACGCAGCGCAGATTATTTCACGTATCAACGGTTTTACATTTGTTGAGACACAGTTTGACTATAAAGAGAACAAAGTAAATGTTATCTATGAGAAACCGTATTCCAACGGGCTGCGCGCTACCGTAAAATGTTACGGTGCGGACGATGTGCAGGAAGGCGTTGCGATTATGCACCTGGAGAATGTCGGCGTATCCATTACCGGAAACTCCACAAACCCGACGCGTTTCCAGCATCCGGTAGCAGGTACATACAAAAAAGAGTGCAACGAGCAGGGCAAAAAATATTTCTCCGTTGCATCCGGCGGCGGGACCGGACGTACGCTTCATCCCGACAATATGGCGGCGGGACCGGCTTCCTACGGCATGACCGATACCATGGGACGTATGCATTCCGACGCGCAGTTTGCGGGATCTTCTTCCGTACCGGCTCACGTTGAGATGATGGGTCTGATCGGAATGGGCAATAATCCGATGGTCGGCGCTACCGTTGCGGTTGCTGTTTCGGTTGAGGAGGCGGCAAAGGCCGGGAAGTTCTAAGAAAACCGCCGAAAACGAGCATTCCTGACGCACGGCGTTTTTGCAGTTTGATAGAGCGAGTTTGTTTTATGTGGGAGTTTCTTTCCAATACAGGTTATAGCAGATGTGGTTTAACATTCCTGCCTGCCTGTTTTGGGAGGAGACTCCTTTTCGTATTTTTCTTTTGTTCAACTGTTAAACTCCCGCGTATCTGGATTTTCAGGGAAAAACCTTGAGCATCCGCTTTTTGTATGCTATATTATAAGCAAAACCGGAATTTGAATGGAAATGGAATCAGGAGGATAAGGATGCAACGGAAGATGGGATAGCGGATGTCACTCTTCCTATCGATTTTAATTTTGCGGAGGCTTCTGTATGGATGACAAGGCGGTAGATCAGGCAGTTCCAAAGTGTACTACAGATAAAAAAATATTTTATTCCAGATGCCTTAGCGCAGGCATCTGCCTGATCATACTGTTACTTTTGGTTGTCAGTGCATGTGCATTCAAACAAACAGAGGATAAGGAGTTGCAGGAAGCGGCTGTCTGCCATGCGGACCGCGGTGTGCAAAATAAGTCTGAAGAGCAGCTGTATTGCCTGAGTCAGGATATTGGGAATGGGACCTGGCTTCTGATACGGGCTATGCGGGGAAATGGACAGAAAGATACAGGGCGTATCAAAGAGACACTTGACGTAGAAATATATCACAGAGGAGAGGCTAAACCTTTTCAGAAGTTAAAAACAGACTATTTCGAACAGGATACAACTCCTTTTGTTTTTTGTGATCTCAATGCGGACGGATATTTGGATCTGATTTTTGGTGAAAAAAAATCATCCGGGTATAGTATTGTCACTTCCTGGTTATGGAGCACGAAACAGCAAAAATTTGTCCGTGGACCAGAGGAACTGGATGGATCTGATTATTATGCGATTACGGTAGATAAGGACAGCCGCAGGATACGGATTGGCAATGTCAAAACTGACAGTTATGAGAATTTTACCTGGCAGTGGATAAATGAAACAGATTGTGAGCTGGTAAAAGCGTTTTACGAGACCAGAACAGAAGAGGGGGCACAGGTACAGATCGACAGTTTTTGTGACGGTGAGCAATCAGTATGGATGGATTGCAGGTATGATGTCAGCCAGTTTCCCTATTATTTTGATCGCTATTCCCATAACGGCGGTGATATTTTTTATGAATTTTATGCAGATGATCCTGTCTGGGAGAAAACAGTTCATGTGGATAAAAGCAGTAAGACATATACTCTATATTACGCCCAGAATATAAAATATGACAGTGAGTACAGTGAGACTGTGGCAGGTTACGAGGGGCATCTTTGGATTATGGATGAGGAAACCAGAATCGTGAAGCGACTGTTCTGGCAGAGTGAAACGCCTTACAAAAAAATTATATGGGAAGAACAAATGGAATATCAGGAGTATTTTGAGGATGCCGCAGGTACAGCGAACAGCGCGGGGGATCCAATGCTTTTTATACAGTATGCGGACGGCAGCAGCCGAACCTGTACATTATCTGAAATATTCAAAGATCCTGCAAAGGCAATCTTTGAAAGGAGTATGCAGATAGACTTCAGGATAAAAGAGTATACCATTCATACCGCAAAATATGATGCCATAACGGATAAGGTTTATAAAAATGCTTATTACAGGGCGATCAGCGGTCAGGATATGGTAAAGACTTCAGAACGGGAAGAATTTTTTTTGAAAGAGGAATGGGACGATCAGGGAGATTCGGGGTCATTTTTGCAGAAGTTGATCAATCAGACGAAATTTTACTATATGGATTTTGACGGCGACGGACTGCCGGAACTGGTCATGGATATATTAGGCTGCGGCTTTCATATTCTGAAATATCTTCCGGATGAGGGGATTGTGGAGCATTTTTTTGGTTGTGAGAGAATGTCTTATTATCATTTGTTGGGCGCGGGGCAATTGTATTACAATAATTGTACACTTGCCAATAAAGATTTGTGGGAATATGATATGGTGGATGCAGACGGTTCTGTCCGTCTGGTGATTCATTTTGGGGAGGACGCTGATTATAAACCGCACAGGGAGGACAGCTGGTGGGATACTGCGTATTGGGTTTATCTGGATGAGGAGTTAGGGATGGTACAGGTAGATGAAAAAAGCTATCAGGAGATATTCGGAAAATTCTATGATGCAGTAACACATGCGGTCACAGCGAGGACATTTGAGGATGTGTTTGGGGAACATCCAAAAACATGACATACAGATGTCCTTTTTCTGTGGTAAAATGTAACAAAAAGCGGGAGGTATTGAGATGGCATTTGACTACAAAAAAGAATACAAAGAATTTTACATGCCGGGACGCAAGCCGTGTATTGTTACTGTTCCGTCTATGAACTATCTGGCAGTCCGGGGGCAGGGGGATCCGAATGTGGAAGGCGGCGAATACAAACAGGCGATCGGCCTGCTCTATGGGATTGCGTTTACGATTAAAATGAGCAGAAAATGCGGCCGACAGATGGAAGGGTATTTTGATTATGTCGTTCCTCCGCTGGAGGGATTCTGGTGGCAGGATGGCATTATGGGCGTTGACTATGATAAAAAAGATATGTTTCGTTGGATCTCCGTCATACGCCTGCCGGATTTTGTTACAAAAGAAGATTTTGCATGGGCGGTTACAGAAGCGGAAAGAAAGAAGAAAACAGATTTTTCGAAAGTGGAATTTATAACGATTGAAGAAGGATTGTGCGTACAGTGCATGCATATCGGAGCCTATGATGATGAGCCTGCTACGGTAGCAGTGATGCATGAATTTCTGCGACAGCAGGGGTATGTGACGGATTTCACAAAAAAGCGTCTTCATCATGAAATATATTTGAGCGACGCCAGAAGAGTTGCGCCGGAAAAAAGAAAAACGGTAATTCGTCATCCGATTAAAAAAGAGGTTTAACAGGAAAACAGAGACAGGCAATTTTTATAAACGGCATCTTTTTGAAAGAAATTTCAGAGAGGTGTCTTTTTATTTCAATGAAAAGCGTATTTATTTTCCATGCATATAATTTATAATGAAAAATGCGTCTTTTGTCAATAAGAAAGAGACGGATTCAACTGAAAACGGAAGGTTTGCATTTTTTATTCTGTTTTCAATTAAACACAAATCTGAGAATAAAGAATTTAGCTGATAATAGATCCGATAATAGAAAGAGGTAACAATATGCCAACCATAAGTCTTTGCATGATCGTTAAAAATGAGGAGATTCATATTGCCCGCTGCCTTGACAGCGTGGCTCGACTTGTAGATGAAATTATAATTGTAGATACCGGTTCGACAGATCAGACAGTGGAAATAGTGTCTCATTATACAACAAATGTCTATTCGTATCCATGGAAAGATGACTTTTCTGATGCCAGAAACTATTCCTTTTCCAAAGCGACTATGGATTACTGTATGTGGATGGATGCAGATGATATTCTTGAAGAGGAAGAAACTGATCAATTTCTTAAGTTAAAACAGACTTTGTCTCCGGAAATAGATATTGTAATGATGAAATATCATACTGCGTTCGATGAAAGCGGCAAGCCTTCGTTTTCCTATTACAGGGAAAGGTGGATCAGAAACAGCACGCAGTATCGCTGGAGCGGCGCAGTCCATGAAGTAATTCCGCCGAATGGCAGGATCATATATTCGGATATTGCGATCTCTCACAAAAAAATGAGAGAGAAAGATTCCGACCGTAATCTGAACATATATCGAAAACTGATTAAGGATGGAAAGTGTCTGGAGCCACGTCACCAGTATTATTATGGACGGGAGTTGTATTATCATAAATATTACAAAGAGGCAGTTTCTGTGTTGGAACAATTTCTGCTTTCGGAGGACGGATGGATTGAAAATAAAATAGAGGCATGTTCCGTTTGCGCCAGGTGTTATGACGAGATGGGAAATGACCAGGCCGCGCTGCTTATGCTGCTGCGCAGTATGAGCTTTGATCGTCCAAGAGCCGAATTGTGCTGTGAGATCGGAAAATATTTTCTGGAACATGGAAACTATCATAATGCTGTCTATTGGTATGAAACTGCATTGAACACGCCTGAAAACGAATATTCCGGCGGGTTTATACTGCCGGACTGCTATGATTATATTCCGCTTTTGCAACTGTGTGTATGTTATGACAAATTAGGAGACCGGAATAAGGCAGAAGAATACAATGAGAGAGCCGGCGCCTGTAAACCATATTCTCAGTCGTATCTTTACAATAAGCGGTATTTTGACAGTCTGCAAAAATCGTGAATCGGAGTGAAATCGCATGTCATTGGAATAAACAGGAGAAAAAGGAACCATTATGTCGAAACAGCATAGATTATTTGTAGAAAAAGATGAAATTGAAGTCTTTTTCTAAAATATCTGGGAGGAGATAGTTTTCATGAATCAAAATAATTTATATAATTGTTGTCAGAATCAATGTCATCCTAACTGCTGTGAACGAGGTCCAATGGGCCAGAGAGGCGATCAGGGTCCAATGGGCCCGCAGGGAATCAAAGGGGATACCGGCTGTCCTGGACCAAAAGGAGATAAAGGCGATCAGGGTCCAATGGGCCCGCAGGGAATCCCGGGAGCTCCCGGACCAAGAGGACCAAGAGGAAATACCGGCCCGGTTGGTCCTACAGGAAACACGGGACCGAGAGGCTGTGCGGGTCCCAGAGGTTACGCCGGCCCACAGGGTATTCAGGGGATTCAGGGGATACGCGGAGATATCGGCCCGAAAGGCGATCCGGGCAGCGAAGGACCAAAAGGTGACATCGGCCCGCAGGGACCGGCTGGCCCGGTTGGTCCGGTGGGTCCGGCCGGTCCGCAGGGAGATATTGGCCCGCAGGGTCCCAGAGGTATTCCAGGGCCAACAGGAGCAACGGGCCCAACCGGTTCGATGGGCCTCAGGGCGTAACCGGCCCACAGGGTATTCAGGGAGAGACAGGGCCAGTCGGCGCGCAGGGACCGAAAGGGTGTACAGGGGATGAAGGTCCGATTGGAGCAACGGGAGCAACGGGAGCGACAGGAGCGACAGGAGCAACGGGAGCGACAGGAGCGACAGGAGCGACAGGAGCAGACGGGGCGACAGGAGTGACAGGAGCGACAGGAGCAGACGGGGCGACAGGAGCAACAGGTGTACTAGTCAACAAAAATTGGACACTTAACTTGTATTTTTTTGCATACAATCTA
>CAMUHN010000052.1 GCA_947088675.1 uncultured Roseburia sp. | reverse complement strand
TCTTTTTTCACCGGAATCTGCAATCCTATTCGGCTTCTTTTCCTCCATGCGCAACAATTCCAAGGTCATCCGGAAATTCCATAAAATCTTTATATTCATATTTCAACAGATCTTCCATACGTCTGGGAGCCCAAAATTCCCGGTCTTCGTATTTTACTTTTTGAAGCGGAAAAATAACATCTGAAGAAATCCATTCCGACACCTGCGTCATCCCCGTATAGCCTCCAAAATTATCAATGCCCGGGAAAATACAATCTGTCATACGCTCGCTTATCATCGGATTACTTTTCTGTTTTTTTCTGATAAACGCAGCCCGCTCTCTCCTGCAGGTAATCCTGGCTGCTTCCTCGTTGACCTTATCTACCCACGCCATATGAGTTTCAAAATCATACTCATTCTTGTAAAAATCATATACCCACAGATCCATCACATATTCCTGCCCGTCATCCGTACACTTTCCGATTTGCAAAAACTCCGGACGAAGATTAAAAATATACTGCCCGGGATATAACAGATGAACTTTTTCATCTTCTATCCTGTTTCCGAAAGAATCCTCCCAGTATTCCCCACACCATGTCATAACAACAAAGTTTTCCTTCGCATACTGCAGCAGTTTTTCATAATCCGTTCGAATCAGTCCAAAATCAAGGTCGTCATCCCATGGAATAAATCCGCCCGCCCTTACAGTCCCGATTAAATTTCCAAAATTTAAAAACGGTTTTAAATTCAATTCTTTCAGTCTGTCAAAAAATAAATCCGCACCATCCAGCAGCCGCATCTGACGCTGACGCAGTTCCCCTGTTGCCGGCTTTAATTTCGTAATATCGGCATGACGCTTTAAATACGACAGTTGACCTCCCGCTTTTCTTGCCAGATACCGGTAGGATTTTTTATACAGCTTTTCCAACCTCCCCCTGTCCCCGAACTGCCGGATCCACTCCTCTGACGGCTCGCCGCTTTCTTTTAGCATATCGTAGACAAGATAGTCTTCTGCCCCTGCGTCGTCCAGCTGTTTACAAACTTCCACACAAAAATGAAATCCAAGGCATACAATTGTAATATAATCGCGATGTATTTTCATAAACTGATCAAACGATATGATTTTCTTCCCAAACAGTTCTCTCTCTTCCCCTTCCGGAACAGAATTGTCGCAAAAGCAAACTATATTCTGATCTCCAAAATAAGAATATGCCTCTCTTCCAAAATGTCCCGCGCCAAATAAGATTAGTTTCATAAAATGAACCTTTCCTTTCTCTAAATCCGCGCCGTGATCTCACTCTCATATATTTTCTGAAGTCCGGCCGGCAGTTCCGTAGTCTGTTCTCCTTTTCCCAGCTCGTTTACATATTTATAAGGTATATTGCATCTATCCTTTACCCCCATACAATACCATTCATACTCCAGATCCACATGTCCGATATCCAGCGCCCAAAATCCCAGAACAGCCAGATCATATGCCAGAACTGTCGCCGTGGGCCCAAGCGCAATCAGTATCAGTTCATCTTTTACTGTTTGCCTGACACAATCCAGGATCTCTTCATACTTATCATATGCATCCACATTAGGAACAACAATGCGGCGGCGTTGCGCCGCATCATTAAACAGGTCATTTCCGATTCCCATCCTCGTTTTGTCCCCTTCGATGATCAGAATCCTTTTTCCCTCCCAAATCTTTTTCAGCTGCGCAAACCGTCTTCCCGCCATCGTTTTGTCCTCATATAAAATATATGGTCTGGACAGATATGCATCGTAATAAATCCGATCCCGGTCGATCAGCGACATATGCTCCCGCCTGACTTCAGGCGTCAGATACTCCCGGATGTCCTCCGCTGCCTCCGTTGTATATTTCTTCAGAGAACCGTAATTATCTGCTAACGCTACTAAAATATTTTCATGGGAAGAAACAAGAATCTGCTTTAACCGCTCTGCCAGATCCTGATTGACCGCTTGAAATCCGGCCCGCTTTCTCATCATCATCAATTCAAATTCGCCGTCTCCAAATCTTACCAGCGATTTTTCCTGACGGATAATTTTTTCCACTGCCTCTTCTGCAGGCAGAATAGGCGGATAAATTACCCTGTCCGTGTTATCTTCTGCCCCCAGTTCATATATGACATTCTGGCAAAAAGGCCGTATTTTCTTTTGAAGCTCATAGGAACCTGCTTCCACCCTCCAGCCGTTTTTTTCTATTACGTTCCAATATTCTTCGTTCACTGCATCCATGAACGAAAAAAAGCAGATAATCTTTTCGTCTGAAATACCATAAGACAAAAGCTGCTCATAAATATGACGATACCGCATTACAGATACGATAATATAGTCGAAATCATCCCTGATCTGCTCCGGCGTCAGAATCGGTTTTCCGTCCATCCCCTTAGTGGAATCCTGTACAAAATTATCAATATATCCCAGAATTTCTACCTGCTCCGCAAGCAGATATTCTTTCAAAATGTCTTTTCCCTTTCCCACGCCAAAAATATATACTTTTTTCATAGCCCAAACTCCCGTTTCAGAGCGGATATACCGCTCCACTCTCTCTGCATCAGATATTCTTTGTATGCATTCCAAAACTCACGTATATTGCCGCAGCCATGCATCAGTCTTGAAAATTCATATTCCGCCATCGTTCTGACCGAAGACGATACGCCGCCTGTCCGAAAATCTGCCATGATCTTTGGACACAGCCGAAACGTAACCTCCCCGGAACAATACAGACGCAGCATCAGTTCGTAATCTGCAGTTACTTTCAGCCTTTCCAGGAACAGCCCGAATTTCCGGTAAATATTCCTTGTCAAAAAACAGGTTGGATGCGCTATCATTTTATCCGGCAGGGACGCATGGGTAACAGAAGAGCACTTTGTCAGACCCGACCGTTCAATTTTCCGCAAATAACCGTATATCACCTGATAAGGCTCATCTGTCATAACGGATACGGCAGACTCCACCGCATCCCGCTCATAAAAATCGTCACTGTTTATAATTCCGATCAGATGCCCTGTGGATAACCGGATCCCCTTATTCATCGCCTGATAAATGCCGCGGTCCCGCTCGCTGATCCATTTAAGCCTGCCTCCGAAAGCTCTTTCATAACTTCTGATCAGTTCCTGTGTCCCGTCATCGGAACCTCCGTCCACAATCACATACTCTATATTCTGGTAAGTCTGGCCGAGGACGCTCTCTATGGTATCACCCAAAGTTTTTTTGCTGTTCAGACAGGGAGTGATAATCGATGCCCTGATATTTTTTTCATTCATTCTCTGTCCTCCATATCACACAAGACGTCTTCCAGAGAAAGAATCGGGCAATCCACTTTCCCGGACAACTGATTTTTTATTTCGCGAAAACTGCAAACAGGCGTCACAATAATGGCATCGACCTGCGCCCACTCGTCGTTCATTGTAACAATTTTTGTATCTGCATATATTTCATCCGCATTCCGGTCGATCGCATATAAAACGCTGACACGACTTCCACGCATTTCCTCAAGAAGTCGTTCTCCTGTATAATTCATGCCATAAACGGCAATCGAACGATACCCGCGACGCACAAAATATTCTTCTATCCGGATTCCTTTCTGCTTTCGTTCCAGCCAGCGGCACATCAGAAGATAAAGCTGCAAATGCTTGTCCGAGAGGTTCTGAAGTTTTGTTATGTAATTTTTATACTGCCCTGCAATAAAACAGCCTCCGGCCATACAGCCGAACATCCACCATATTGCATATTTCATCTGTTTTTTCACGCTAACCCCCATGATTCCACTCCGCATAATCTCAAGTCTGCGCAAAGAATCAGAGGTTCTTTGCTAATGCTTTTTCAATCGCGTTTTTCCCGGCCAAACCTGCTCCTGCCGCCGCGGCTAACGCCGTGATCACTCCTTTTTTCATAAAAAATCCTCCGTTTCTGCCACTGATCATCGAAAATTTTATTTTTTATTCTACAGAAAGAAATTTTCATACGTCAACCTGGCAGGGCCTGTTCTGTAAAATAAAAAATCTGATGTAAAAAATGGAAGCTTCCATACTTTACATCAGATAATATTAAAATTTGCAGAACTTAACATCTGAAAATCCATTTGCAGAACAATATAATCGCTTTTTAAATGATCTGCCAGCGCCATAAGCGTTGTTGTCTTTCCATATTGTCTGCCCCGGTTTATGACAAAATATTTTCCCCTGTCTACAAACAGCTGTCTGATCTTTTCAATCCGTTCGTTCCTCCAGCCGCACCATATAGTGCTGCTCTGGCAGACATCGCCTTTCTGTATTAAAATACCGCATCGGTCTTATCCCTACGAACACCAAACACCAGATAATATGATACAGGAAAAACTGCAAAACAGCTTCTCCCAAAAGACGCTGTTCCAGCGCCGTCAATTGATGACAGGAAGCCGCATTTGTTTTCTGTCATCAAAATTTATTCTATCACGGTATGTTCGGACTGTAAAGAAGCGCCTGTGAAATCCAATGTAAAGTATGAAATTGTCAAGGTACCAATATGATATCTGTCAAATCATCTTTATGTCAGTCTTCAATTAGAAAAAAGATTGAGACTCTCAATGACATAATCTTGTTCTTCTTTTCGCATTCCATTATAAAGCGGTATTGACAATACTCTGTCCGCATACATTTCTGTAACAGGCAAACTTCCTTTTTGTATGCCAAGGTATTGATACGCTTCCGACATATGCGGCGGTATAGGATAATGAATCGCCGTACCTATCTGTTTGCTGTTCAGGTACTCGATCAGTTTCCCGCGTTCCTTACACATAATCACAAACTGGTGCCATACATGAGATGCGCCTTTTAAGATCTGTGGTAATATAATTTGCTTATTCTCTAATTCTTTCAAATACCTTTCGCAGATCGTTTTTCTTTCCTCCTGCAACTCTTCCAGATGCTTCAGCTTGACCCTTAAAAAAGCAGCCTGTATCTCATCCAGTCTGGAATTTGCACCGACAACTTTGTTATAATACTTTTTTTCGCTTCCATAATTTCTGAAAATACGAACCTCTTCTGCAATATCAACATTATTTGTAACAATTGCGCCGCCATCTCCAAAGCCGCCCAGGTTTTTAGACGGATAAAAAGAGAAACAGCCAATATCACCGAATGTGCCTGTTTTTTTATTACCAAAAACAGCTCCATGTGATTGCGCGCAATCCTCAACCACTTTTAAATGATATTTTTTTGCGATTTTCATAACAGATTCCATATTTGATGCCTGTCCATATAAATGCACAACCAGAATCGCTTTTGTACGATTTGTTATTTTTTCTTCCAGATGTGCCGTATCGAGGTTAAAAAAAACATCCGGTTCTACAAACACAGGCATCGCTCCATTAATTGTAATCCCCATGACACTTGCAATATAAGTATTTGCCTGAACAATAACCTCATCCCCGACGCCTATCCCCAGAATTCGAAAGGCAATCCATAATGCATCCAATCCGCTTGCAAGCCCTACGCAATGCTTTACTCCCAGATAGTCCGCAAATTCCTGTTCAAATGATGATACTTCTTTTCCCAGAACATACCATCCCGACCGAAGTACCTCAAGCAATTTACTTTCATACTCATTCTGATATAGCTGAAACCCCCGGTCCATCCTGTTTGCCATAATCTGCATAATCGCTCTCTCTTTCCAAAAATAATATCTGATGTAATTTTCACATATGGAAACTTCCATTATAGAAATAGAGAATATTGATAATAATTTTTCCTGTGATCCAAACGATCCAGGTCATCATCCCGAAACATAATTTCATTTTTCCAGAGCCCGTCCTTTAAATCATATTTCCTGCAGACTTCCTCTGTAGCACGTATATACTTTTTGTAGACGCAGGTAATTGCAGTATCCGGAATCTGATATACATTACCCGCCAGATGTACCACGTCCTTGTTATAAACATCTAATCCCTGAAAATGATAAAAAACAAGCGGCATTGTTACGCCTGACGCTTTTTCATACACAAAGATTTTCTCGTTTCTACAATCGAAGCTGTACTGGTTTACATTCCATGGGGCAACACCGCCTCCGATATGCTCCAGATCATGCACTCCCTCAAAATTGTCATGAAAATAATCCAGATATTTTTGATCGCCAAACCGCTTCTCTTCCGTAATTGCATAACACCACTCGATACATTTACGAGTCCACCACCGTAAAACCTGAAGTCCGCATTTATTATTTTTAAATGTAACAAACTGCACGCAATATTTTCCCGAAGCTTCCGACTGATCACAATACGCCGAATATCTGTGCGCCGTAATCAAAACGCAGTCCTCTTCCGTAAGTTCCTCAAGCAATACGGATGGATCTGAAAAGAAATATAAATCCGCATCTATATATGTGCACTCTGTAACGCCGAAGCGTTCCATTATGTATAAAACAGATATGGAAGAACAAGTCCAACAATATTCTGCTGCCGTTCGTTCCGCTTTCACACGCAGCAATTCTTCATCTTCAAATTCTTCCAGTGAGATAATTGTAGCGCGATCTAATCCGCACTCCGATAATTTCAGATATGACTGCCTGTCAAATGCAATGATGTATAAATGGAAATCACGCATAACATTTTTTAAAGACTCATACATCGCAAGTCCTCTTGAAACATATCGGGAATTGAACAGCGTCACAAAATATTCTGTTTTTGACATTTCTTCCTCCAAAAATTTATGTACTCTCCGCAGCCCTCTATAGATCTGTAATTTATCTGTGATATATAAAATCATTTTTTTCTGAAATGATTTTTTTATACTCATCATAATCCCTGATATATTCGCTGTCGTCATAGTGTTCGTTAGACAATACCAGCAATACAGAATCATCAGAAAAATCATACATATCTTTCCACAACATAGCGGGAATGTAAATTCCCATTCTTGGCTTATTCAGCTCTACAACGGCAGTTGAAAACCCGTCGTCAATTTTAATTTTCGTACTTCCGGCCACATTGATCAGAACAAATTCCGACTTTCTGTTTGCATGGCTTCCACGTACCATGGTTGAATCCGTTCCATACATATAAAACACACGCTTGATTTCAAACGGAATATCCTGATTTCCTTCAATAATAACCAGATTCCCTCTCTCATCTCCCATTTCGGGCAATTCAATAATTTTGTAATGCTCATGTATTTTCATTTTCTCTGCACTCCATCAAATATCCCTTATAGCGAACCTCTTTCCCGTCAACATAAGCCCTGTCTCCATCCGCTTCGGAACCAAACTCCGTAAGTTTACAGTACCTCTCACCAAAAATATCCAGCAATTCCTGTTCCTCTATAATCCGCACCGGATAGGAAGCCCGATATATATTTTCTGCAACATGCTGCACGCAGATTCTCGTCTGTTTACTTACAACCTGTCTCTCAATTAAAATATACTGTGGTTTCAAATCCAGCAGCTCTGATAAAACTTCTTTATAATCAGGCAGATACTGCAATACGCCTGAAAGAATCAGAATATCCGGCCGACGCTCCAATTGTCCGACATTGCTGTAAAATCTCAACTCCTCGTTTGAAATCTCCCTTTTTCCAATCTCAACATAATGTTCCTGCTCTACAATATTCCATGTAAATTTCACATCAAACTTATATAATAATTCCCGGTTTTTCCAATACTCACTGCCAAAAGCCCCGCCAAAGTCCAAAATATCAATATGCCGTTTACGTGATGCCAGCAGACCGAAAGTACTGATTAATCGAAAATTAAATTCTTTGTGATAAAACAAAACAGAATCCCGCTCGAAACAGGCTTTCCCATCCATTACCTGCTTTGTAGCATTCAACACTCTTCGAACGATATTCCCGTCCTGATATCCGGTTGCATGCCGCTCAGCATCTGTCCAGGAATCAAACCTGCCGGAAAAGTAAAAATCCTTTTTATTTTTCGCGGGCAGCAGATAAAATTCTCCCTCATCCTCCGTACCATAACATACCACCGCTTTTTCCGACAGTTCCCTTTGTTTTAAATATGCCAAAATGTCTTTCTGATACCTGTATGTAGAAATCACGATATAATCTATACTGCTAAGATCTGCTTCCTCTGGATCATAAACCGGCTTTCCATAAACTTCACGCCCTGCATAGGAATCTGCATTTCTGTCCACAAAAAAACGGATAATTGTCTTCAAAAGCGCTGTATAAGCCGCCAGTTTTTCTGTGTGCTGCCCCACGCACCAGACAGCAACCGTACCATTTCCCAAATTTTCAAAAATATGATTTATCTGTTCCACTTTCTGTTCAAAAAACATTCTGTCCTCCGCATTCCCTGTTCTTTCCCTTATAAATGAAATAACTCTTTATAATCCACACGTGGAAACAAATCCAGATCACCGCCAACCGTTGCATTCCATATCTTTACATTTTTTCCTTTGGCTATCTCCCTCATTTTTTTATAATCTTCCCAGAGATAATAACTATCTCTCAAAGCCTGCGCAAAACTTACAGTCAGATTATTATTAGAATCTACGGAAGAGTCTTCTTTTCCAAGTACACTGTCCTCTCTGTTATAAAAATACGAATACTTGTTAGTCCGTAAAAAATCATGATCAGTTCCAATCAGATAGATTTCTCCAAACCCCATATAGAAAGCCAGTTGAATACACAAAATCGGTACCGATTGTCCCGGCATGATTCTCTTGCAAAGATCTATATCCTCATAGTCGAAAACACCTGGTCCATAACAATAATAGAAAACTTCTTCCGGTTTAAAAATATGGCTGTTCTCAATTACTTCCTTTTCCTGTATCGAAAAAAAGTATTGCGTTTCTCCCACATATCTCTTTAATTCAGCTAAATACCGAATGCCAACTTCCTTTGTCCATTTCTCGTCATATCCCCATTGTGCGTTGCAGTAGTAATCGGGCCGTATCGTTTTGATATCTTTATGCATATAAAAACTGTGTACACCCATTGTAATCTCATTTTTTAAAACAGACAGATCCATATTCCGGACAGATGGTCCGCAGCACAATATAAAAATCCTCTGATTACTGTGTCGATCCTTAAAACATTCATTTTTTGATATAATATGCTGATACTGTTTTGGCACACGCAGCTCTTCTCTGGATAAATGTTTATAGAAAGGGAGCTCCTGTCCGGATTCATTTAACTTTAACACAAGGCCCCGAAACTCATATTTTTGCAGCAATACGCGTGCGATCTCTTCTTCCCGATAAAATGCGGAAATCACAACCGCATCCACCTTTGCCCAATCCGTTTCGTCCGGATGCAATACCCTTTTTCCAAAAAAATGACTTCCGGCTTTTCCTGTATCCACAACACAATAATCGCCATACACAAAAAAATTCGTATGCTGAAAAAGCCGCACTGTATTCTCGGATGCACCCCATATCACAATATTCTTTTTTCCCTTTAACTGCGTTAGCCGCTGATTGATACGATCAATCTCATCTTCAAGATACACTGTCAACCCCCCCCCCCCGCAAAAAATCCGCTTCTCCATTCAGCAGCTTCAGAATATCAATAGACTTCAACAGCCAATTCAAATCTCTGCAATAATCATGGAATTTTATTGTATCCATTCTTGATCCTGAGGTAACAAACTTTTCAAATCTCTTTAAATATATGACACCCTTTATCTCTGTTTCACCTGAGTAAAAACATATCTTCTTCTGTTTTACCTTATCAAATCCATCCAAATAAAAATCCCTGTTTTTATCAGACGCGTCAATTCCAAGCTTAATAAAAAGATTGTCAAAATTTACACGTTCCGTTCTCTTATCCCAGAGTTTCTTCGCATCTGTAAAACATACAGAATGCACCAGATCCATATAAACTTTGTCTTCACCCTCTCCCAAACTGCTTATCGGGAAAAGATTTCCGCGTATGTCCCCCTCTCTCTCCATTCTCAGCGGCTGACTAAGATAATACCTGGGTTTTTGTATAAATTTTACAAAAGAATCTTTCTGCCACTTGATATTAATACATGGAGAGTAAAATTTCATATTCAGCCTATGGTATATATAACCGCCCCAACAGTCATCCGACAGTATTGTAATTCTATTTGCCACTAATGATACATATCTTCTGAAATCAAAGAATGGCAACTTCATAACCGAACCATTAATAATTTTATCCTCACTGATATTCAGTTTTTTTGCCTCTTTGACAATCTCCTGAAAATAAAGGGAACTTGATACAATCAGATAATCAAACGCCATATCTTTCAATTCTTCTTTTGCCACAATCATAATGCCATCCAAAGTTTTTTCAACAATATCCTCTGCTCTTGCTGTCAAAGCAATAATTGTTATATTTCCTTTCGCAGCCTCAAATTGAATCTGGTTCACAATATTCTCATAATCATTTCCAATTCCCCAAACAACACACTTATAAGCCATTATTCTTTTCATATAATTATCTCTTTTTCATATCTCCTTTATGATTTTTCGTGAGTGATCTATCCCACAATTGAACAAAAGGTCTATACTGCTCAGATAGGGTATAAAGCCGTCATACTGCTGCCGGTAAACCGGATGTTTAAAATCCTGCCAGATTACTTCTATTCCTGCCTGTTCATACGGCTCCGGAACAAAATAATCTTTCGCACCGATACCTGACAAATATTTATGACAATTTAGTTTCTTCATAATATCTATAATCAAAAGATTATTTTTCCCGACCGGATTTAAATCACTTGCTATTACTGTCTCCACCCTGATATCAAACAACTCCATAAGCAAACGAATGGATTTTAAATTAAAATCCATCATACGCTCGCACCGATACTGATATAATTCGTCAATAAACGGCATAATTTGTTTGAAGTAGGGTGCATTCTTATAATTTTGGGTAATAAGATTGATATGATCCTCCCGCCAGCTCTCATCTTCTGATAATAAAATCTGATTAATCGCTGTCCCCATTGGCGCTTTTTTTGTTCTGACTTTAATCCACTTTTCCCCGTTCTGCGTTTTAATCTTGTCCCTGCTCGTCCATGCTCTGCTGCTATTACGCACATACTGTACATTATCAAATACAACATAAATATCCGCCTTATCTAATCTGGAAAAAAAACCAAGATACGGCAAAAAATCCGGTTGATGTATGACCACAATCTTATCACTCATTTATCTTTCTCCCTGTACTTTTTTATGATCCTGTATATGTTTTCCATACCGTCTAAATGAAATTCTCCCAACGCGGCAATACTCATGTTTTCTATTTGCAGTTGATCTAAATCGAACAATCTTTCATCTATATTCTGATAATAACCCGCAAAAAGCGCGCCTCCAAAAGTCTCAATATATTTTGCCGTATCCACTTCATGTAACTCATTGGCTATCATAATACAGGGCAACCCCGCTGCATTTGCCTCAAAACAGGTAACTCCGCCTCCGGTAACAGCAAGATCATATTGATAGAAAAGCTCAATCAGCGACGGCGCCGACTGATATACCATGCAATCACTGCTTATTTCCTTAAATAAAGATTCCCTGTGCCTGAAATTAGGCCCAATCGCAACATCGGCTCTCCATCCCCGGATTTTAAGGATTCTAAGCACTTCTATTGTGACACCATACGTATCGCTTCCCCCCATCGTAATCAGGATCTTTTCCAGTTTGCTGCGCTTTCTTCGGAATTTTTTAATCTCCTGATTTAAGATAAGGTATTCTTTTCCGGTATATATATGTTTCCCCCGCAGATTTTGAAACAGCATACTGCAGAAATGCAAATCCGCGTACTGCGCTCCTTCACCACAGTCATCAATCGCAGCCAGAAGAATATTCTCATTTTTTACATGTTCTGCGAGTTCACGCCCGGTCTGAAATTTATCCAGCAGCCAGACTTCAATCTGAAAGTTTTTTATTATTTTCTTCTCCCAGTTTCCTGTAACATCCGAATAATCCGCCACAATATATGGAATTTTTCTGTCATCCAGAATCTGCAAAGAAGCCTGATCCTGATTTATGATAAGAATGCTTTCTTCTCCTGCCTGTGTTAAAAATTCGACAATGTTTAAGGCTCTGAAAAAATGTCCCATCCCTCTTTGATGAGAGCTTTCAATACATATCGCAAACTTCATAACCGTTTATACTAAATCTTTCCACTGCAGAACAGTATCTTCCTCCAGGTCCCGACACGCACGCTTTCCGATTACCAATTCTTTATATTTTGGACAGATTCCGTATCCAGGCCTTTTAATATCAATTTCTGCTTCTGTCAGTAACTCCCCTTCTTTCATAGCTCTTGTACATACAATACTTTTTCTGTTGTTTCTGCGGTTTATTATCTCGTCTCCTACAGGCTTCTTAATTCCATCTCCCCGCATTTCTTCAAAAAGCCTGATTTTATCTACTAACAGTTTCATCTCATCTTTCGTTGCAGAAAGCATGTGATCCGGCCCGTCTGCATTCTTGTCATAAGTAAAATGTTTTTCGATGACTTTTGCACCCATTACTGCGGCGAACATACAGGAATCAACCCCTAATGTATGATCAGAATATCCAATCACAAACTGGGGAAATTCTCTCTGCAGCGTTTTTACTGCTTCCAGGTTTACATATTTTGGCGCTGTCGGATATAAGCTGACCACATGCATAATAACAATATCGCTGTTTCCCTCCGCCAGAATTGTATCGACCGCCTCTCGTACTTCTTCCATCGTGCACATACCGGTCGAGAGCAGGATGGGTTTTTTGTGTCTTGCAATCTCCCGTAAAAACGGCAGATTCGTAGCATCATCCGCGCCGGTTTTATATACGTCTGTCTGAAGTCTCTCTAACATCTCGATATCCGTTCTATGCGACGGTGTGGAAAATATATCCAGCCCTTTCTCTTTCGCATAAGCGAATACTCTTTTGTGCAGTTCCTCACTTAATTCAAATCTGCGAAAATATTCGGTCTGAGAGGCAATGCCGGTATTTTCCATATCAAATACCGCCTGTTTTGAAGCAATTGTATCCGCTCTGTAAGTCTGCAGCTTGACTGCATCCACACCGCTTTCTTTTGCCTGATCAATCAGTCTGACTGCCGTCTCATAATCGGTAAAATTACCTCCTATTTCCGCTATAATATAACATCTCTCTCTTTCAAAACGCATCTTATTCTTTTCCCGCTTTCTCCGTATATTGAAACTATATTCGGATATTTACTTATGCAAGCCATTTCACAAGCTGAAAAACCTCCGCATACCCAACACCCATTTTTAAACCGTTATTTATGGCGTCCTGACGAAGCCAGGTAAGCCACGAACCGCCCGTCCTGCCCATCTCTGTTTCATATGACTTCATGGCTTTTTCTTTTGTTTCCCATGTATCGGTGATATCAACAAAAAAATTCCCGCAAAATTCCTTTTCAGATACATACCAGTTACTGCGGTACATCAGCAGCTTATTTACATGCCTTGACACATGCATGGTACAATAAGAAAGATTTCTGTGATCATGATGCACATCATGACACCAGTGCGTATAAATAAGATCAATCCGGTTTTCCTCAATAATCCGCAATAATTTCGCATGAACCGCTTCCCCGTATTCAAGCTCAAATGTAGGGAACCCCCCAGATATCAACCGGTATCCGATAATAGAAGCCGCTTTTTCTGCCTCTTCCATTGCAGTTTTTCCATCCCGCAGAACCTCGCCGCTGCGGTTTAAAAACTGTGAATCTGTGGCAATAAATACAACCACATTGTCCCCTGCTTTTACATGTTTCGCCAAAGCTCCCCCGCAGCCAAGTTCAATATCATCAAAATGTGCGCCTACCGCCAGTATATTCATACCGATTCCTTCCTATTGATTTTTTTGACGCTCATACTCTTCGCCAAGCGCAATTGCCTGTTCTGTCGTCACATAATCGGATTGTGCCTGCTTTAAGATAAAACATGCTTTTTCATAATCCTGCCATGTATCTACCGTCAGTCTGACTTCCGGTTTATTTTTACAGGCGGGCACATCCGGCGTGCCATGTCTGTACTGTGCAAGATGATCCAGGATATATTCGTCCGCATGTTCAAAATGTTTCGGCAATGAAGCATTTTTTAAACTTTCCTCCAACGCCGAATACGTCATGATCTCCATCCCCACTCCAACCGGCAAAACAGAAAAATTTTCAGAAAAATCCATCTTATTTTTTTCATGAAAATATATCAGCCGGTCAAGTTCTTCTATATCGGGAAACGGATTGTCTCCCGTCATTCTGACAATCTGGTCAAATTGATACGTTACTGCACAATCATAATATCTTTTTAATACATTTAATTCATCGCCGCGAAAACATAATGTATTATTTTTTTTACAAAAATCCTGTACCTCGTGGTCTGCCGTCAAATCGCTGGTAGCAATCACAGTCGTTACATCTGACTGCAGTCTTTTCAGTCTGTCCAAAATATGTCCTAATAACGTTTTTCCCGCAAAATCCTTCAATATTTTCCCCGGAAGCCTGCTTGAACCCATTCTTGCCTGTATAATAATTCCCGTCAACTTTTATTCCCCTATCTTTTGCGCTCTGTTGATATAATTTTTGATCACAATTTCCCGCCCGTTAATATTCGCATGCTCATTTTCCTCTGTCGCTCTGGGCAGATAACATTTCCGACATACGTCAATTTCTTTAAACCGGCCGTCCTGATGAAGCTTACGTATCCGATTCAGTTTTTCCCCATGCCAGATTTCGTAAACAGACTGATTATGTACATTACCCAGAATCTGCAGCCCGTCTTCATCATTTGAACATAATAATACCTGTCCGTCCGATCCGACTACCAGACGCTGGTATAACTGCGGACAGGAAAAGTTTTCCTCATACACGATATCTTCATCTTTGTCCAGATAATCAATCAGCGGATTAAACGCCACATAATCCACATAGGGCGCAAACGTATTATAATACCCGGCAGGATCATTTCGAATGGACGGCCAGATTCCCTGTATCTTTATCACAGGTTTCTGTACGTCTCTTTCCTGTTTTACCCTATAAATGTCCTTTATTTTTTTTAACGTTTCCTCAAATTTTAAAGGCTTCCTGATGCTCTCGTATTGTTCCTGCAATCCATCTACGGAAATCGTAATCCAGTCCGCCCCGGCCTCCAGAATCTGAATAAAATAATCTTCTGTCAGTCTGCTCCCATTTGTCAGGAAAGATACTTCCCCTATTCCTCTGCTCTTGCAGTATGAAATACAGGAAATAAACTGTGGGTGAAGCATCGCCTCTCCCCGAAGACTTAAACGTACCGCCGGTACTTTTCCCGCAATTTCATCTATAACTTTCGTAAAAAGCTCATATTCCATAAGCTGTGTGTGAACTTTCTTTTTAAATTCATCTGTAATGGTATAGCACATCGGACACTTCAAATTACACAGAGACGATAATTCAAGATCAACTAATAACGGATATTCTGATATATACTGTGTCTTCGGATATTCGCGCCAGTCTGTGCGGTATTTCTTATACTCCTCTTCCCACCCGGCTGCCCGCTTTTCTTCAAAAAGCGACTCTCTCTCCGGAGGTTCCATGGTATAATTACCCTTATTGATTGGTACATTCTTTTCCATCTGTTTTATCCTCACTTTTCAGCCTGCAGGCATCTTGTCAGACCTTCTTCCAAAGAAATGGACGGTTCCCAGTTCCAGTTTTTCTTTATGCATGAAATATCAGCGGTCACATCATTCAGCTCATTTCTTCTATGCATATTTCTGGATACCGTCTGCTTCTTTGTCCCCGCCTGTCTCTGCAGCAGATCAATGACCTCCTGTACAGAATGGGAGACGCCCGAACCAATATTATACAATTGATATCCTTTTGTTTTTTCAATCGACATCTCAATTGCTCTGCAGACATCTTCTATATAAATATAATCACGCTTCGGATTTAAATCGTTTACTTCGATCCGCGTACTGTCAGACAATAACTGCCGCATAATGACAGGGATTAAAAAGTTTTCATTCTGCCCCGGACCATATACGTTGAACAGTCTGAGAACAGAGATATTCATCGAAAAAAAACTGCTGTAGAATTTACATAATTCCTCTGCCATATACTTTGATTTCGCATATGGATTATCCGGTTTCACATCGCTTGATTCCGACACAGGGATCGACGTCGGCTGTCCATAAATATATGCGCTGATATATGTGAGGTTAATTCCGTATTTCCTGCAAAATTCAATGATATGTAATGTACCCATAACATTAACTTCGAAAAAAATTTCCGGATTCTCCCAGCTTGCCGGGACAAAAGTCTTTCCTGCAAGATGTATGACATGCGAAATATCCGTTCCACAGAAAGAATCAAAATCTGCCGCTGTTGTGACATCCAGCACTTGCGAAACAGGACTTATCACATGATAATGTTTTGTCTGTAAATATTTTTTTAAATGGTTTCCGATAAATCCGTTTCCACCTGTTATTAAAATATTATCTGTCGGTTTCATGTTCTGTCCTTTTCACCTGTCTGAAATGATTCCAGCATTTTATGCATTTCATTTAATTCCCCCATATCTTTCCAACAATTCTCGGTAACAGGATATGCGCCTACTCTTCTTCCCTCTCTCATTAACCGGTTCAGCAGATCCGTCATCTGATATACCTTACCTCTTGGAATCTCCTCCAGTACAGTCGATTCCAGGACATAAATCCCCGTGTTAACCTGATAATTAAATTCCGGTTTTTCTGAAATTTTACAAATGGCCCCGCCTGTCTCCAATTCAAAAATACCGTAAGGAATCTGAAAATGCTTTAATGATGTTACCGCAGTGATTTCGTTACGCTGTTTTCTGTGAAATTCATATAATTTTGCATAATCCAAGTCGAGCAAAACATCACAGTTACTCAGAAAAAACGTTCCTGTTATTTTATCTGTCAACAGGCAAAGACTGCCGCAGGTTCCATAATAGTCCTCTTCTTCCACATACCCGATCTTATAATCCTTTTCTTTGTCATCAAAGTATGCTTTAATCAGATTTTTCTTATAATTTAATGTCAGAAAGAACCGGCTGCATCCGTTTTTCTGAAAGGAATCTATAATCCGTTCCAAAATTGTTTTTGCCCCGATCGGCATCAGAGGTTTAGGCAAAATACTGGTATACGGACTTAACCTTGTCCCCTTTCCGCCAGCCATAATTACAACCGGGATATCTATTTTTTGATAATTTACCACTTCATTTTGTACAAGATCCCGAATAAAAACCATATCGACAAGCTCATCCGCATTGTTAATTACCGGTATCGCATCAATCCTGGCATTCAGCATAATCTCTTTGGCCCGATCCACCTGATCTTCATATATTGTTTTTGGAGTCCTGCACATTAATTCCGAGATATCAGCGTCAAAAGACCCCTTTTTTAAAATCCATCTTCTGACATCCCCGTCTGTAATAATACCGGTAACTTTTTTCTGTTTTGTGACAATCAGAATCTTATGCCTGCCGGAATCCAGTCTCTGGACAGCCTCTCTTACTTTTATGCCTTCTTCTGTACAAATATCCTGCAAATTATCCATAAACCGCCCTATCTCTGAATACCAGAATGATTATATATTGTAGATATCCGCCTTATACCTGTCTAAGTTGTTTCGAATCCATTCAATGGTAATTTCAAGGCCTCTGTCAATACTGTATTCCGGCATCCAGTCTGTAAATTTTTTTATTTTCTCGTTGCTTCCCAGCAGTCTGTTCACTTCACTTTTATCAGGTCTTAAACGAATATTTTCACAAATAATCCTTGCCTTTGGATTGATTTTTTGTATGATTTTATCCGCCAGATCACCAATACTTATTTCTTTCTGGGTAGCGATATTAATTTCCTCTCCTATCGCAGTACGGCATTTTGCAATCTCAATAAATCCGTTAACGGTATCTTTCACATAATTAAAATCCCTGGTCGGCGTAAGAGATCCCAGCTTAATTTCTTCTTTTCCATTCAGCAGCTGAACCGCTATTGTCGGAATAACAGCTCTCGCTGACTGCCTTGGCCCATATGTATTAAACGGCCTCACGATTGTTACCGGAAGTCCAAAAGAACGGAAAAAACTTTCCGCAAGCCGATCCGCGCCTATTTTCGTGGCGGAGTAAGGAGACTGTCCCTGAAACGGATGTTTTTCATCAATTGGTACATATTTTGCCGTACCGTATACTTCAGAAGTTGACGTCACCAACACTCTTTCCACCTCAAAATCCCTTGCCGCCTGCAATACATTTAACGTGCCTTTTATATTTGTATCTACATAGGAATCCGGAGAATGATAACTGAACGGAATTGCAATCAAAGCGGCAAGATGAAAAATTAGATCCGTACCATCCACCGCTTTCCTTACTCCATTTGGATCGCGTATATCGCCGCTGAATATTTCAATTTCATTCCTGATTTCCTCTGAGAGCGTATCCAGCCATCCCCATGAATTAAAAGAGTTGTAATACACAAAAGCCCTTACCTGTATCCCCTGTTTTACCAATTCCTCTGTCAGATGGCTCCCTATGAATCCATCTGCGCCTGTCACCAATGCTTTCATCCTGTTTTCCCCGATATCCGTTGTTTTAATCGTTCAGACTACGACCTGTTCATATATTTTCTGTCCAGTCATCTGCCCGGTTTTGAAAAATTCTTCTTTTTCATCGTTCTCTTTTATATCATCCAGCAATGCCTGCAGATCTCCTGTAAATTCATTTTCCTGCATCACAGCTTCTCTGTTTTTTCCCATATCTGCAATTATTTGCTGTATTAATTCCTCATCCTCGCAACGAAATGCTATTTTATGGTACCGCTGATCATTTTCATTCAGCCACACAAGATGATTCTTATTTGAGACAAAAAAAACTGTTTTGTTTTCCGCTCTGAATGTAAAATGATATACCTCGTGTTCGTCTGTTTCTATGCCCCACTCACTTTCCAATGAACTAACTGACACTTCTCTGCTTTCCGGTATATATTTCACGCATTGATTTGACAGATAGGAGACAAAATAAACAGACTCTTTCCAAAAAAAACCATCCCGCAACAGACTCTCTTCACTCTCCAATGTACCAAAATCTAAAACAGAGACAACGCACTCCTGTTCCAGATCAAAAGATATGATTTTATTTTTTTCATGCAGCGCATAAAGAATCTGCCCTGCGCCTAAGATCTTATAAAAGCCGCCGTCCACTTCCGCGATTTTAAGAAATGTCATCTGATGCGACTGCATATGAAATTTTACAAGAAAGCTGTCCTCGCATACTGCAAAATAAAAGCATCCCTTATAAACATATAAACCGCTGTCCGAACCGACTTTATATTTCTTTCCTGTCCATCTTTCATATTCTTCCTGAAAGTTAAGTTTATACGAAAACCCTGACAGATCTCTGTTCAGTTTTCCAAAGACAGATCCATATGTCGGAATAACATATAACGCCTCCTCTCCCTGTTCCAAAACATGGCATATTCGGCAGGACTGATTCCGCATACCGGAAATACGCAGTTCCTGTATCTCTTTCGTCTGACAGTCATAACGAAACGCCGATGAAGCCAGACATGGAGATAATATTATGGATGTTCCAGACTGCTCCAACTGCGAAAACAAATTACTCTGATCTGTTCTTTCACCGGAAAATCTGCCAACATATGTAATATGCCCGCTCACGATATCAACAGAAAACAAAGCGTTATAGTCTGTAGATGCAAAAATCAGCTGATCCTCATAAAGTATACTTTTTATTATGCTCACATATTGCTTTTTTTCATCATTCAGATAACGGATACTGCAGTCCTGCAGCATAATCGGCTTCCCTGTCTTTTTGTACACCTGTACAACACTGCTGTAATCCCCGTAATATGCGTCACTGATTAAAATGGCCCGGTCAAGATCCGCCGTGTCGTCATAAATCCCCCATCCCTCGCGTATATACTGATCGCGAATCACACGATATGCATCCCAAAGCTGCGGCCGCATTGAGGTAAGCGTGCTTTCAATCAAAGGATGCGGCCGCCAGAGCAATACCGTCTCGTCCTTCTTTTCTTTGAACTTTTCAAGTACGTATTCTATCTTTTCCAGCATTTTTTCATTGTGCCCAAGCAGCCCGTTAATCGTTGTATTGTACAGAATTATCTTCCTGCGGCTTTTATCCGGCTTCTCAATGATCTTTTTCCACGCATCCGGAATCTCGATATCTTTCCATCCTGTTTCTGTAATTTTGTCAAACTTTGGAGAGCCAAGCCCCAGAATTTTCTGATCCCAGTATCGTTTTGCCGCATCACTGCAGTCATTCATCGCCGCAAGCAGTACTTTCAGATAAACCTGCTTCATATCCTCTGACTGTACAATTACTTTATCTGCATTTAACACGCCGGGAACAGTGCAGAAATGTTTCATATCTTCTATCTCAGATTCATCTTCCGGGCTGATCTCTCCCAGAACAAAATAAGGAATGTACACAAGTTTTTCGGTAAATTGCTTCAGATGATCCGAATAAAAAAAAGGATGTACACTTGTCACATAGTTCATATTATCATAAGGATTATGGAAAAAAATTATATCCGGCCTGTGCGTCTCAAAATCAAATGCATCGTACCCTGTCACAGGCACATCATCCGGAAACTGATCGGCTTCATAATGCATTTCCCGAAAGCTTCCATCGGGATTTTTGTCATAATACGGAATCGGGATCACATAGGCATCACAGTTTTTATCTGCATCGGCTGCCCGCCACACACTCTCCAGACTGTCCCACATGCTTGCTTTATACGGCAGAAAAACAGCTTCGGTACGGATTTGAATCTCATGTTTTATACTGTTTGATATCCTGACGGTTTCCTGTTTTAAAAGTTTATAGATTCTGTTTGCACTGACTTTTCTGTTTTCTTCCAGATCTTTATATACCTGATAAGCCAGTTCGCAATAATGTTCCAGCAGAGCTACCGCGCAGTGACGCTCCCCCTGCGTGCTTTCGATTAAATTCCCTATGGCAATTGCACCGTTCTGGCAATCGCAGAGAAGTTCCATGGCAGGCTGGATGTTATTCTGCTCTATGTATTTTCTGATCTGGCTATGCGCTTCTTCGATCTGTGCGACAAGTTCGATTGCCTGTTTTATCTGTGTTTTTCTCATTTTTCTCCAACCTGACGTTTTTTGCTGCTAAATTTAAATTATCATATGGATTATCGGGACGTTTCCGTCTGCGCGTCTTGGCAATTCAAAGAGGCGCTTCGCTCCGCGTAAAGCCGCGGTCCTGGCATACCCGAAAGCTTTCTGGCAGGCTCCCGTCCGCCTTCCGGCTTAGCTAATGCCGACTTTCTGCTTTCTATGTCAATGCATCTTTCTGCGATCCGTAAAACGGTAAAATCGCCTTTCGGCCATTTATTCTCAGACTGATCCATTTAAACCTTTAACTGCCGTATTTTTGTTTTATATTCTTTGCTGAATTCAAAGCGATGGTTGTCTGCACGCCGCAGGACTCACAGATAAATTCCGTTCCCTGCCGCTTTCCTTCTGCGCCGCATTCCGCACAGATTTTTCCGGTGCCTTTCGCATTAATCTCTACCAGTTCGATCGAATTAACATTGCATTTATAGGCAAGCCGTTCCCTGATATAAGGATCGAACGAACGTGCCTGTCTTCTGTTTGTCGTTTTTGCGTAAATCTTATCTTTATTCTTTTGCACCGGCCGTGTAATTACAATTCTGGCAGGCTTCTCCTTTCGAAGCATTCGGTTGATTTCGGCATTGATAAACGTCGTTGTCCTGCTTTTCTCTTTCTCTTTCTGCCTCTGATATTTTTGTCTGCCAAGGTTATTTGTCTCAATTTCTTTTGCTTTCCGTTCATTTCCGCATTTTACGTTCTCCTCAAACGCCTGATACATCCTGCGGCGCTCCCTGTTCTTCACTGCAAGCCGCTCGGTCTCAGGGTCTGTTAATTCTTCTAACTTTTCCCCATAGACGGCCCCGTTCGACAGAGTGATCATATCCGTTCTGCCGATATAAGCATAAATTGTATGACAATAATCATCGTGCAACCTGATCTTTACTTCTGCCGGAACAGACAGTACAACATCCTCGTCCCTGATCCGGATGCGGATCTGACGGTTAAACACCCTCTCGTCTTTCAGCGGTATGGAAATACGTTTTCTCGGCGTTCTGCAAACAATACGTATTTCACCCTCTCTATAGGAATAGCCGTTTGGCGATATCCGAAACCAGTCATCGTCTTTCGTCTGCGGTACCGTGAGATACTTTCTGGTCAATCTGCAGAGCAGGTTATTGAGCCTTTTTGTGTCAACGGACAAATCTTTTGCATTTTGGGGCATTTCATATTCCCGCCGGTTTAAGACAGCAGCATAAACACTGCCAATCTTTAACACGGTTCTTAAATACAGTCTGTCGTCACCGGATAAATTTTCATTTGCAGTAATCCTCTCACCGACCTTATTCTTTACAATCCCCCAGCTGCGCTTAATATCCGCAACGGCGTCTGTGACTGCAAGCTCATAGTAGACAGCCGGAAAATTTAACTGTTCCCTGAGTCCGCAATGACGCATCTCATTTAATATGCCATAAACCGGCGTCAGGCTGTCAACTCTGTGCACCCCGGCATATTTCCCATAGACATAATTTCTGACTTTGCTGTAATCCAATGCAATCCCTTTTAAGAAATCCATTGTCTCTTTTGGCAGCGGTTTACTGTACTGCCGGACGGTCCTGGTGATAGTGTTGTCCGAAGACATAAGATTCGCCTTTCTGTACGGGGCATTTCGCAGATTCAACTAATCTATGAAAAGCCAACAGAATATTTTTTGATTTCATACAGATTTTTTTTGTTTCACAATCTGATATCGGCATTATCTTACCACTAAATGATTAAAATGACAATCTTTTTTTTCATATTCACGAAAAACAAACTCCAAAGACAGCCGGAAAGTTATGGAAATTTGTAAGAATTGTATAAAATAAATATGTTTTATGGTCAAATTTCTGGTCAAAATTACATATTTAGGAGGAAAGACAAAATGGCACGACACGGAGAAAATATCAGAAAACGAAAAGACGGACGATGGGAGGGACGTTATGCTGTGTTCAGTGAAGAAAAAGGGAAAAAAATCTATCGATCCGTTTATGCGGATACTTATAATGGAGTGCGCAAAAAACTGGAATTACAGAAAAATCTCTTGAAAAGTGAGGCGTCAGGTCATACGGGCCAGATAGAAGCACATCCTATATTGTTTTCTAATACTGCTAAAGAATGGCTTTCGGAGGTAAAATGCGACAAAAAAATATCAACTTATGTAAAATACAGAACTGTTTACAAAAAACATATAGAACCTCTGCTGCAGGAGACGGCAGTTTCGGATGTTTCCTGTGATTTAGCAGATATGATTTCCGGACATCTGTCAGAAAGTATGAAAAAAAGTGTTTACTGTGTATTAAATCAGATCTTTAAATATGCATCCCAAAAATATGGGATAGAAGTACCTGCGTTAAAAAAATATACTTTTACCGTCAGAAAAAAGCCTGTGCAGGTGCTTAGTAAAAAAGAGCAGGAAAAATTGGTTTCCGCATTGAATCAGAAAACAGATGTTTACAAGATGGCGGTATTGCTGGGTCTGTTTACGGGACTTCGGTTGGGGGAATTGTGTGCCCTGAAATGGTCGGATATTGATTTTGGAAACAAAATACTTATGGTGAGAAGGACCGTACAACGTCTTTCCACAGGGTCTTCCGGAACAGTCCTGGTAGAAACCGCCCCAAAAAGCGAATATTCCAGACGCGAAATCCCACTGCCCGAGACGGCTGTTACTCTGCTTATAAAATTTCGGAATAAAAATGAGTATATCTTTGGGGTTGATAAACCGTTAGAGCCAAGAACATTACAGTACCATTTTAAAAAAATCCTGAAAGAAGCTAATCTGCAGGATAAGAATTTTCATATGCTGCGCCATACCTTTTCTACGAACTGCATTGAGCGCGGAACCGATGTAAAAAGTTTGAGTGAACTGCTGGGACATTCCGATGTGCAGATTACATTAAATCGATATGTACATCCCTCTATGGAAACGAAACGTCAGTATTTGAACAGCCTGTCACAATTTTATGGTCAGATAAATGGTCATGGGGTTTTACAGGACTGCTAAAGTATGCAGTTTGGGAGTTCTTTTCATAGATTAGTTGAATCTGCGAAACACATTCCGCGCATAATCGAACAGAAAAGAAGCAGGCGATTATTTCGCCTGCCGACCTCTCACACCATATTGCGTGTCCAGATTGATACAATTTTTGAATGGGTGCTATC
>CAMUHN010000051.1 GCA_947088675.1 uncultured Roseburia sp. | reverse complement strand
CGATGAATCCGGCATCCCCGACCCGTATCTTTACCAGTGCGTATTAGAAATACTGCATAAAACGGAAGATGAAACATTTACGAAAGCGGAAGCCGCCACGGTCGACTGGATTGAAATCAAAACCGGCAAATACCCGGTAAAAAACTTCAAAGGAATTGGCTATTTCATAAATTTACGGCATCTGGATCTGGAAAACTATGGAGTGAAAAACCTTAAAAATATGGAAGAACTCCCAAACCTGAATATTTTATCTTTAGAAAGCAATAAAATAAAAGACATCAATGATCTCGCTCTCGAAAATTTCAAAAATCTTGAATTTTTGTGTGTTTCTGACAACCAGCTGTCTACATTAAACGGGATTGAAGTACTTACCAATTTAAAATTTCTTTATGCCGACTCCAATAAGATTACGGATATAAATGCCCTGAAAAAACTAAAGCACCTGGAATACCTTAATTTATTTGGCAACCAACTGACCAGCCTGAAACCGCTACGCAATTGTACGAAAATAAAGAAACTGGATGTATCGTACAATAAATTAAAAAGTTTAAAGGATCTGAAAAAATTAAAAAACCTGCAGGAGCTCTCTTTCCGTTTTAACGAAGTGAAAAACGCCGACGTCCTGCTGCATTTCAAAAATCTGGAACAGCTGGATGGCCGTTACAATAAACTTCAGAAACTGCCCAACCTGAAAAAACTAAAAAAACTGTACTTCATTGATCTTTGCTGCAATCTCCTTTCGGAGCAGGAAATACAAAAAAATGTGCCGAAAAAATTTTTAAAAGACCGCGCCTGGCTGAACGACGTGATTACATTCCAACACATGGTTCCGGAACTGGATTCGCCCGCAGACTTTCGTCAGATTACCAGAAAAACTACAAAAATTGCCGGGAAACTTCCCATCGGCAAGGCATACAACAAAAAAATCTACATTGATTTTTCGCCATGGGGTCGGCGTCAGGTGAACCGCACCACCGTTAATTCCGACGGGACTTTTGTACTGGATCATCTGAATTTGAAAAAATACAAAAAGGGGCAGGAAATGGTATTCAGCGTTTACATTTACAGCGCAGAAAAGAAAGCCTATACTTTCCTGGATACGGTGAGAGTATTTCTAAAATAGAGAAACGGTGCGGTATAATCGCAGCTTCACTGTAATTCAATCCATTAGCTGTCAATCTCAAGTTTTCTTTCGTTATCAAGATTAGAGCTCGGTTTATAGTCCGGGGATAAAATTCTGTTCTTCCAGAAACAGAACGGGGAAATCGTCGTAAACAACGCTTCATCCAAAACAGTCCGCAAAGCGCAGTCTGCCTTTGCCCGGAACTGCAGAAACAATGGGCGTAGCCAGCGAAGACGATATTCAGGCACTTGTGGACAAAATACGCTACGGAAAGGAAAAGTAATATGAGGATATTGGTTGACACAAATATCCTGTTCTCCGCATTGATTTTCCCCCATTCCAAACCAGCTCGATCACTGCTGTATGTTGCGGACAACCACGAAATCGTTTTATGCGGCCGCAACATTATGGAGCTGAGGATATTTTGAAACGGAAAGCGCCAAAGTTCCTGCCCGATGCGGAAGTTCTGCTTGCGGAAATGTCCTATGAACTGATTCCTGCAGTAGACCATGCGAGAAGCTGATACGCGATGCAAAAGACCAGCCGATCTTAAATGCAGCGATTGTGTCCGATGTAGATATTATTCTGATGGGGAATAAAGACTTTCTAATTTTGGACATGGAACATCTAAAATGTATGACGGTTGCGCAGTTCTTTGAAAACAAGGACGTGGAAATGCGCATACGCCTGATCTTGTCGCTCATGTTTTCTCTGCCGGTCTCACTGAAACCCACCCGGTCAACAATAAATATTCCAGTCTGGTTTTAAATGCCGTAAATTGAAAGATAAGTATCTTTTTCCTGATAAAGAATACCGTCTCCATTTTGATATTGATTATTACACTTCTGACTGAAAGAGGGATAGAAACGGTGATTTTATTTAGCGCAACAATAATAAGCGCCTTATGGCAGCAGTTTTAAAAGGGTTTTAAAAATATAAAACGGGGTATTTCATACGTTTGTATGAAAAGTACATAATTACAGGTTTTATTATATTTTGTCGTTATCCTTTTCAAGTATTGATTTTACTGGAATTGTCCAACACCATTCATACTAATACCGCTTATCAGGTTTTGACTTATTTCATGCACATACCGTTCAGATCCAGAGTAAAAATTGGGGTACTTTCCGGGGTAACGAAAAGGGCAGTCATAATGCCGCCCCTGCTGCTATAAAGATTGTCCATTTTTCCACTTTTGGGAAGCGGTTCGGATCCGGGTGTGGCGGTTCTGTGTTTTGGTAACGAATACTCAGGGGAACGCCTGATAAAAGAATAAGAGGGCAACAGTCGGGCAGCTTTCACATTCACTTTACAAGAAACATGTGTTTGGCTATTGAATCCTGCTGCCAGATGTGCTATATTAAGCATAGAAAAAGGGGAAGCCATAGAAGCGGCTCTACTCCACAACATTAAGCAAATACCTCTGGTTAGAGGTCAGCCGTCACTATTGCGAGTAGTGGCGGCTATTTCTTTTTTCCCTTAAAAATCTGATAAAGCAGACTGATAAGGGCAACAAGGAACGTACAGAACAAAAAGAAATCCTGATATGTAATCATTGCATCGCCCTCCTTTCTTTCGTCTGGAGGGCTACTTGAACCCTCCCGCAAAAAAAACAAGAGGGGTAAAGCCGCCTTTGGCTCTATGGTTTCCCATGAATGGAATATAGCACACATTTCCGTGTCAGGCAATTATAATATTCTGCTTTTCTCTCAAAAAATACGTAAATGAAAACGGACTTGATGCTCCAATCTTAAAGAAAGTAAATATAAATTTTGATACATACGTTTTGAAATTCAAATAATAAACTTTCAAATTTTTCTTACCGGGAAACAGGAAATGCTCTCATCCCTGTTCCTGCCCTGCCATATTCGATCATGCATGACAATCAACGGATTAGAGATTCCGCAAAGCGGAATCCTAAGGGTTCATGTAAAGAAATTATTTCACACGGCGATCTGTGTCTACGCGCTGCAAAGCCATAAATGTCCTGCTATAAACGACTTACCATAATGGATACGTCGCCAGAAAAAGCATTTGAAACCGGAACGACTGCCCAATCTGAACTGACCGATAAAACTATTCTTTCCCAGTAACCCTTTCCGCAAGCTTTAGAGCGGAAACAATCGGCATAATTAATATGCCGCACAAAAAATTGCTGACCCCGTGCATAAAGTCCCAAGGCAGCCCGGCAATGATCCAGGCAATCATTCCCTTAAAACTTAAACCAAAAATGATTGCCTGGGCCGGTGCATACAATGTCCCAAATAAAAAACCATGAACACCGCAGACAGCCATATAGACAAGGGGCTGTATTTTTTTTGGTATTCTTTCCGGAAGAAGCATAACGGCGCCCCAGAGTATCGTCCAAACATACAGGTAGGGAATCCACCATGCTGCAAAACCGCAAAATATCCCGTTTAAAATAACATAAGTATAAATCGGATACAATGCTTTTTTTCTGTATACAATCGTAAAAGAAACAATAAATACGCCAAGCAGATGCACGTTAGGCAGCAGTTCCATAATCATTTTGGAAGCATACATCACTGCCCCAAGCATTCCGAAAACGGCAGTCTCTCTGACGGTAAGCTTCATGATTATTCAACCCGGAAAGAATAGCGCTCCCCTTCTGTGATCGCGGTGGCGTCAACGCCGGTCTGCGCGTATTCGTCATTGATATAAAACGCCCAATATACGCCGTCTTTGTCGTAATCATACGTAACGCCGCCCACCGTTTTTACAAAAAGGCCATACTCGCTTTCCTCACCGTCAATCAGTCCCAACTCCAGCAGAGCCTCTCCTACCGTTTCCCTGTCTGTGTGGATCTCATACTCTGTCTGATTGCCGTCCAAATCCGCCACAGTAAACAGAAATACGGTACTGCCCTCTCCTAGCTGATTGATCTCTGCCTGTACATTTGTCCGCGTTCCACTGCCGGAACCCGGATCGTTTTCTTTGCTGCCATTACAACCGGTTGTAAATAACGCCATAGCCACAATAAGCGTGATACAAAGGGTAAATGACAATAATTTCTTACTGCGTTTCGTTTGCATGCCTTAATCTCCTTTGTTTTTATTTCCTCCAAAAACCGGCGCTCGCGGTCGTCAAACGAGGATCTGTGCTGCCCGGATATTTCGACTTGGCACACTGTCAGCCGGCCTTCTCAGATAAAATCCAATGGCTTTTCCCCAACTTGTGGCTTTGGGTCAGGCTCCCCTCCGTCGAGGGGTAACAGTTTTTCATATATGCCTTACGGCGACGGGCTCGTACAGGATTTACACCTGTTTCCCCGAACAGTACAGTATCTATCATAACCTTATGTTTTCATTCCGTCAACTATCATTTTTTTTCAACTCTGACGTGCATAATTTTGATATCAGCTTCTGTCCGATCCGAACCAGAAACTGATATTCCATATCCGAAAGCTTCCCCTCTGCCTTTCCAAAAATGAGCCTGCGCAGCGCTTCTATCAGCGATCCGACACAGATTAAAATCACTGCGACGGCAAGCAGAATCAGATGATACCAACTGGATTTATTCCATGAAAGATAATCATAAACCCAGTGGATCAGAACTTCACGAAGCGTCCACTCCATCATAAACACAGCAGGCACAAACCCGGCCAGCCGATTGACCGCCTTATTCTCAAATTGGAAATTACAGAAAATCAGGAATACAAGAACCGCCTCAGCCACCGTAAACAGCGTATTATCTCTGGCAAACCGGTTCTGAACCGTTCCCGATATCAGATACAGCGCCCCGTTCAGCGCAAAATTCACGCCTGCCACAAGCAAAAAGCAGCCGATCAGCTTTGTTGTCCCGTATTTCTTTTCCTGCATATGAAGCCTTATGTACCGGCCGATCAGATACAGCATCACCATATGCACAATCCCTTTCCCCCCATCTCCGGTAAGGTCAAAGAAAAAGATTGTCGTCACGCCGGAGAAAGCAAAGAGCATAACTGCCAGCAGCTGACGGAACCGTTCTTTCTGCAGCTTTTCCATTGTCTCGTTGAGAAACGGCGCAAGCATAGCCAATACAAAATAACAGGTAAAATACCAGGAGCGCTTTCCGATCACCGGGAACAGACAGGAAAGCAGCGTCTCTCCACCCGGAACTCCATTCCACAAAACCTCCAGCAGCAGACCGGTCCAGGAATAAAAAATCAGCATATAGTCTAACTTCAGCATGCGCTTCCCATTCCAGCGAATCCCAAAATATCCGGATATCAGAATAAAACAGGATACGCCGATATTACCGATCGTATCCGCCGCAATAGAAAGCCATGCGCTTACCTCATTCTCCTGGAAACTGCTTGCACCATGCATCCAGAAAATCAGAAACAGACATACTATACGCAGCAGCTCTATACTGGAATTTCTCTGTTTTTCCCCTGTATTCAGACCCTGTCCCATATCATTCCTCTCCCCGTCATAATTTCCTGTTTTATCCTGCATAATCCTCATGCAAAACTTTGGCGGGAAAATCCGCCTCCGATTCTGATTTAAAATTCCTGCCGGATCATCGCCCGCTCCCACAGGTAAGGCTGAATCCGGTTCCAGATATCGGCAGCCTGATGAAAAGTCGCATTTTTATGATTCAAAAAATCCTGCAGGTCAGTGCGCACTTTCGCAGGATCACGGACCAGACTGCACTCCGCAAACCCCTTACTTGAAACAGTGTCCTCAAAAAACTGGCGGTAAGCGCCCCTCATCCAGTCCAAAATAGGCGCGTTAAATCCAAGTTTCGTTCTTCTGTATGCAATCTCTTCTGGCATGAACGCTGCCCCGGCATCTCGTACAATGGACTTTGAAAAACCGCCGTGCAGTTTTGACTGCCAGCCGATCGAAAATGCAAATTCCACAATGCGGTAGTCGAGAAACGGCATTCGAATCTCCACTCCGGCAGCCATACTGTCGCGGTCGTAATTGCGCAGCAATGTCGGTAAGATCGTCTCATGCGTGGAGACAAACAGAGTCTGATTCAGATGATCAAGACGATTCCAATTGGGATGCGAAGCATACGCGCTCTTTACATCTGCCCTGCCAAGCGCCCTTTTCGCATAATATTTTGTCATATAGCCCCGGTAGAGACGGTTTCTGGCTTTTTTAAACGCAAAAGATGCGACCGGGACGCCCTCGCTCTCATTCTGATTTAAATACGCGGTTGTAATCTGGTTCACCTGTTCTCTTCCCCTTGCATCCGGATAGGCATGCAGCAGGTCAAAACCATATCCCGCAAACAGCTCGTCCGCCGCATGTCCGTCCAGCGAAACCGTCGTCCCGTATTCCCGCTCTTTTTTATACAGCTCCATCATCGGAACCTGCGGGTTTCCCCAGAGTTCTTCCATACAGTAAAGCTGCCGCAAAAACTCGCGCTCGGAAACTGCGTCATCCACATTCATAAATGTGTGCGGAATACCGAGAAAATCAGTTACTTGTTTTGCATATTGCGTTTCATCCAGCTTTGTGCCCGGAAAACATGCCACATAGGCATGCTGCCAGTCCGCGTTGGCGCGCGCGTCCGGGTTATTCTTTGAAATCTGGGCCATCGCACAGATCACGGCGGAAGAGTCAATCCCCCCGCTTAGTCCTGTACCAAGCGTCACGTCACTTCGCATCCTGATTTTACAGGCATCCAGAAATAAATCACGAAACAGTTCGACCTGCTCTCCATAGGATGACGGAACGTCATCCCTTAAATGGTCCAGCGTATTCCACCATCGGTGCAGCGTAATATTTCCCCGGCGCACCCAGGCAATATGGCCCGCAGGAAAACGCCGGATTCCCTGAATCAGACATTCTTCCTCCGACTCATAGTGGTTGTCGGCAAAATAGCGGTCAAACATCCGCATATTTGGTTTTACCTCCGGCAGCAGCGGCAAAAGCGCTTTCATCTCGGAGGCAAAAGCAAAACCTCCGCCCGGAAGCTGCGCATAAAACAGCGGTTTTACGCCGAAGCGGTCGCGTGACAGAAACAAAATCTGTTCCGCCCGATCCCAGATCGCAAAAGCCCACATCCCGTTAAACCGATCCACACATTTTTCTTTCCATTCGCAGTAGGCGGCCAGAATCACTTCGGAATCACTGTCGCCGCGAAACCGGTAGCCTTTTTTCTTAAGCTGTTCCCGTATCTCGATAAAATTATAGATCTCGCCGTTATAGGTCAGATAATAGCGGCCGTCGGCATAGGCCATCGGCTGGCTTCCGTTCTCCGAGAGATCCAAAATGGAAAGCCGTCTGTGCCCGAGCGTTACATCTTCCTCCTGCCAGAGTCCGGCGCCGTTCGGCCCGCGGTGCGTCAGGGTATTTAAACATTCCATTGCAAGTTCCCTGTCGATCTTCTGATTGATTACGCCATAAATTCCACACATTTTCTTTCCTCCCGGCTAACCATTCTCTTTGTGCAAAAGCCACAGATATCTGGTATTCGTCACAAAATAACGCTTCAGCAGGCGCCCCGGCTCCTGCAGCAGGCGGTAGAGCCATTCCAGGCTTAATTTCTGCATAATACGGGGCGCTCGTTTGATATTGCCGGCGTAATAATCGAACCCGGCTCCCACCCCGATCATCACACCGTTTACTTTTCCTTTCTGCGCGTACATCCAGTTTTCCTGTTTGGGCGCGCCAAGCCCCACCCAGATAATATCGGCGCCCGAATCATTGATCCTCGAAACGCAGGCTTTTTCTTCCTCCTTTGTCAGGGCGCGAAACGGCGGCGATTCCATCCCGACAACAGACAGATGCGGGTATTCGTCGCTCAGTTTCTTTTTCATCGCGGCAAGCGTTTCTTCTTTGCTCCCATAAAAATAATGATTCAGATAATTGTTACGGCCAAAAAGCGCAAGCATCAGATCCGGTCCAGTCACACGCTCTGCGCCGGGAAATCCGTGCCGCCTGCTGTAAACGGAAAGCGGCTTTCCGTCGGGCAGCACAAAAGCGGCCTCCTTTTGGACTCTGTGATAAGCCGGATTGTCATGCGCCATGACTGTCGTGTGCACATTGCCGACACAGATATACGCCCCGCGCAGTTCCTCCATCCCCTGCTCAATCCGCTCTATTGTATCGGCCATATTCGTTACAAGAATCTCCGTCCCAAGTATATTGCAGCATTTCTTTTCTGTCATATGCCCCACCTTTTCCTGATTTACAGACACGATTAACGGAAACGTTTTTACTGTTTCTTTACGACAAGCAGCGGAACATTTCCAAGCATGGACGGCAGCAGGCTAAACGTGGAATTGTAGCTCCCAAGAATCTTCCGGCAGCGTGAAAGCGCCAGCATCTCGACCATTGCATCGATAAGCCCTTCTTTGGAGTTCCGGTCAATCACGCCTTTCTCATAAAAAATAAGTTCCAGATCAGGAAGCAGCTTTTTCAGCTCTGTCCTTACGCCCGCATCATCCGTCGCGATAAAAAAACGGGCAGTCCGGCCGCTGTCTGCTTCTTTCCTCATCTCCTGCGCAAACAGTGCAAGCGGACTGTTTGCAATCGCCTCCGTATGGTCGCTTCTGCGCACATGCACGCCGACCGTATCCGTGCCGATCCGGCCAAACAGCTCCCGTCCTCTCTCTTCCACTGCATACGCCGGCTTTAAAAACGAAAAACAGGACGGGGCCGGCTCGCAGACCGGTCCGAATGTCTTAAAATAAATACACGGCGTTTCGGATACCACCTGAAGCAGTCCGTCATATCCCCGCTCCTCTTTTATTTTCTCCACGTCGTCACATTCCAAAAATAAATCTGCACGGCCCCGCCAGCTCTTTTTCGTTCGATTTCCCATAAAATGCGCAAGCGGCTCTTTTGAATAACCGTTCTCCGAGACTTCCACCACGCGCATCGGAAGCTGAAATAATTCGTCCGCCCTGATATTACAGCCGATTTCCCGTTTCCAGACTACGACAAGTTCCCGCTCTAACCGTTTTGACAATGCATAGGATGTGCAAAGTCCGAGCAGCCGGTTTCCAAGCCCGGCACAGGGTTCCGTAATTATCATGTGGTTTCGCCCTCCTCTTTCTCCTGTCTGGTAACAGTACCGTTTTCTACCTTATATATAATGCTGCAGTTTCGTATTGTCGTAAGACGGTGTGCAATAATCAGCATTGTCATTTTTCCCTGCAGATGATCGATCGCCTCCATCACAGCAGCCTCCGTCTCGGTGTCAAGGGCCGAAGTTGCCTCGTCCAGAACAAGAACCTCCGGATTACGGTACAGCGCGCGCGCGATACCGATTCGCTGTCTCTGCCCGCCGGAGATGCGCACGCCGCCCTCCCCGATCATGGTGTCAAGTCCGTGCTCCAGCCCGGCGACAAAAGTATCGAGCTGCGCTTTCTTCAATGCCTCCCAGATCTGTCCTTCGTCAATGTCGTCCCCCTGACCGAATGCGATATTGTTGCGAATCGTATCGTCCAGCATAAAAATAGTCTGCGGAATATAGCCGATCTTGTCATGCCAGCCGCGGTACGATTCTGCGATATTCATCCCGTCCGCGGTAATTGTTCCCTCATCCGGCTTTAAAACGCCAAGAATCAGATCGACAATCGTTGTCTTTCCCGCGCCAGACGGCCCGATAAATGCAGCCGATGCATTTTTCGGAATTGTCACATTGACATCTTTTAACACAGGGCTCTCGGTATCCGGATACTGGAATGTCATATGTTCGACGCGTATCTCTTTTTCCAGCGAAACAGGCTTATAATTTTTCTCTTTTTTAATCACAATATCCATATCTTTGATCGCCGCATACTGATCTCCGATTTTGTGAAGAACAACGCCGTTATGGATAATAGACCCCAGATACTCCGACATTTTATTGGCCGACGGAAGCAGACAGAACGCGGATGCCGCAAATACGGCCAATGTCTCTACAAACTGCGTCGAATCGACGTCAGTCAGATTGATGCGCACAATAATCGCCCCCATTAAACCGGCAATACAGACTGCCTCCATCACCGGCTTTGGAATCGAACTTAAAAATGCGTTCTGTTTGATGACATGCGTATAGATCCCGTTCTGCCTGCAGAATTCCTGCTCAAAATAAGGTTCCCGGTTGGCAATTTTAATCTCTTTGATCCCTCCAAACGCCTCCTGCATACACTGTAACACGCCGGCATTGTATTTGCGGCGCTCCTCCCCGAACCTTGAGAGAATACGTCTTAACTTTTTCATAAAAAGAAAGACAAGCAGTATCATCGCCACCGCAACGCCGCATGTAATCAGCGGATCTTTCCAGAGAAGATACAAGAGCAGCAGGCCGCTCACACAGACCTCCGATGCGAGCTGAAGCATATTCAAAACCGCCGCATAAAACATTTCCGGATCAAAATAGATATCCTGCAGCAGATTCGCGCTGTTGTTTTTCAGAAAAAAAGTATATTCCCGGCTGATATAATATTTCATCAGCTTATTCTGCATCTCGCGTTTCCCGTAATAGGAAAAACGGTACTGCATATTATTCATAAAGATTACAAATCCGTTTTTTCCGATATAGACCAGCATAATCAGCACGGCCAAAAGCGTGACCAGCTGATTTGTATCGCTTAGAGAAAGCATATCGTACATCAATTTGATCAGATCATTTTTCAGCAGCTCTTCGGGACTCATAACCGCCTGAATAAACGGTGTGAGCACCGAAACGCTGAGCAGGCTGACAAAAGAGTTAATTAAAATCAAAAATGCCATTCCCGTCAGATTGCGCTTCTGCCTGCCGCTGAACACCTTAAAAACACTTTTTAACATTTCTTTCATATCCGCTTACTGCCTTTCTGCCCTTATACGATAATCCAGTCTTTCTGCTTCATCCGCTCACTTAAAATATCCTCCGGCATCACCACCGTTTTCTGCGGAAATGGATTCAGATATGCAGCCCACGTGGAATAAGTACTGTTTGATAAAATCTGGTTTCTGCAGGAGGCCATCAGAAAAAATTCGTCCACGTCCGAAAATTCTCCAAACTCCTCGATCAATGTAAGACGGCTGCTGCCCACAGCATCGGCCACAGGCTTTATGGCTGACATCGCTTTTTTACGGTCATTGGTAAACACCAGGTAATACACGCCCGGGGCGCGTTCTTCCATCTGCATTGCGGCGCGGTAAAAATAACTTTCATCCGGCCCGCCGATATCGCCGCCCCTGACATGAATCGCGCAGGTATTGGAATGTGAAAATACATGCCTGCATTTTCTGACCGCGCTGCTCTGCGCATAGGCAGGCGTCAGCATGGCGCAGATCTCCTCCAGATACTCTTCGAAATATGGCAGATGCTGCCAGTAACCGAGCAGATATTTATCGCGCAGTTTCTTTTTTTCAAATACGCGCGGGTCAATATCGTCAACCGCATACTTTCCGTCGCGGTTTAAATAAACCTCGCGCTCCATAATCACATGGTATTTCAGATTCCTGCGCACTCTCTTATATATTTTCTGTAATGCCGTCCTGTTTGAAAATGAGATACGCTTCTCATATTTTAAATGGAAATTGTCCAGTTCAAACCTGCGCAGCGTAGAATTGTCACACTCCGAGGTGTCCAGTGTCAGAAAATCACCGTCGCGCCTCGCGGCCGCGTAACCGCACGCATAATTAAAAAGCTGGTTCCCCATTCCGTCCCCGATTTTTACTACAATCATGACGCATTTCCCTCCACAGGTTCGCAGACCGTATACTCCTCTGTCGCAAAGACTTCCCGGTAATCGTGTTCCTCCACAAAATCGACAACAAGGCGGATCTTTGGCTTATCTTCCTGCACCGCCGTTTTGCACAGGACAACAATCGGTTCTGGCTCCGCCGCTTTTAACTGTGCTTCTATTTTTTCGTAAGTAATAAACTCCGTCTCGATCCAGCCGCCGCACCATGCGTTAAACGGCGGAATGCCGGACAGGTAATTTAAGATCGGCGCCGCGCCGGCAACCAGAAGCTTTCGCTCGCCGCCCTCATATTGTTTTAAAAATTCCGTAATTTCCTCCAGTTCGTCCACCATATCCGCCTCATAGCGGATCCCTCTTAACTCCGGCAGCGCAAAAGCTTTTACCTCTTTCTCTGTCGCAAAGCGCGCCCTGGTCAGATACAGGCTCTGGTATGCGGTGAGTCCCACGCACCAGACAGTGACTGCGAGCGCAATCATAACGCCGGCCGGATGGCTGCCCGGCGCTATACGCCACGTTTTTCCCACACCGTCCTCTGTTGCACGCTTCCTGCAAAAACCGGTTCTTCGGATCCGATCGCCGATGCATACCGCGATAAAAGGAAGCACAAAATAACTCTCGTTACAGATATGCTGTATGCCGGTATTGGAACCGATCGGCATAATCACTGTTAAAAGTCCTGCGCTAAGAGCAAGGTTTTTAAAATCCTGCGAATAGTTTTTGTCGCGCAAAATCAGAACCATGCAGATATAGATCAGCGCCACCAGAATCGCCAGCGCATTGAGATAAGCGCCAAGTATCCCGTAAACTGCCGAAAAACCCGGCAGTCCGGAAAGACCGGCAAAATATCCGACGATCAGCAGGACAATAACCGCCGGAATCCCAACCAGAAAAACAGGAACGCTTTTTTTCCATTTCTTCGGAATCAATGAAATCAGATAGCACGCCGCGACAAGAAGAGCGCCTCTTAACGCTCCTTTTGCATTGCTCACAATCATATTTCCAATGGTATGCCCGTCTTTTGAATTTCCGGCATAGAGGAACATCTCTTTCATCATATCCGCATATTCACCCAGCCCGCAGGTCGCCTGTATCAACAAAAACGCTGCGAACAGACCTGCCAGAAACCCAAAAACACAAAACAGAATCTGACGGAAAAAATAACTTTTGTCCCTTTTTTGGTAGAAATCATAAAATAAAACGGCAAAAACCGCAAACTGCATGATAGAGGAAATCTTGCACAGGCATGCCATAACAATAAAAAATACCGATACCGAGAGGAAGATCTTTTTTTCGTCATTGATGGCGCGCACCAGAAAATAAAGCCCGGTCAGCGCCATCACCGCAACGCCCGTCGCATAAATGAAATAATGGAAATTACATTTTGCAAACAAAAGCGCAAGCGCAAGCGCCGGGAGAACAAGCGCATCGTTCCTGTAACGGCGGTAGAGCCGGTAACTGATGAAGCAAAAATAATAGCAGACCAACACCCATAAAATTTCCACGCCAAGATAGGTCGGGACGGATAAAAATCCGCAGATTTTAAGCCATACGCCGCCAATCAGCTCCGACAGCAGAATCGGCAGATAGACGCTTGTGATATCCTCAAAACAAAACCGGTACTGGTTAATGCTAAGCCCGACATCCGAAATATCCACGCCATAGAGAATCCCCGACAACGGAAAAACCGGAATCACCAATATCATCGCAATCCAAAAAATTTTGTAAGCCCGTTTCATACTAACCTCCATGCCGCGGCCCTGCCGCGACTCATATCTGCGCAAAGAATCCAACGCCATACATGGCGTGTTTTGGGGATTTTCTGGCGTGAGCTTTAGAAGTTTTTCTCACGCGAAAGCCACACAGACCGCTCCCAGTATAATACATGCCACGCCGAATATCTTTTTCTTTGTGATCGTCTCTCCCAAAACAAGAAACGAGAGCGCCATCGTCCAGATATAAGTAATCGCTCCCAGCGGCATTACAACCGAGTAATCCAGGAAGCGCAAAATATATATGTTCATCAGGGCTGCAAAAACATACAGAAAACCGCCGATATAAAGGTTTATGTCTGTCATCATTTTTAACAGCCCGTCGCTGCCGGACGCCTTTTTAAAAAAAAGAGAGGCAGCAGCAGCGACAAACGACATGAAAACCATTGCCAGATAAATCATTTTTCCCTCCCCGCCTGATCGCCGCCGCCGATAAAGAGTATGCCCGTCATAATAATAAATACGCCGATTACTTTCAACAGACGAAACGGTTCGTTTAAAATCAGAAAACCGATGATGATACTGAAAATATAGCTGACACTCTGCATCGGCTGAAGCACGGACAGGCTTCCGTACCGGTATGCAATCAGCATAAAAAGCGCGCCAAGACCATAGAGAAAAAATCCGATCAGCGCCAGATAAATCCCCTGCTGCGCCGACATTTTCCACAAAAGCTGTCCGATGCAGGCACAGAATGCGGAACATAACATCAGCAGAATCCCCTTTTTATTCTTTTGAAATGATTCCAGCATAATCAATCTCCTGTCCTGCCGTCTGACCGGCTTTATTTTCTGCAAAATTAATGCGCTCCTCCTCGACCACAAGCGGCCGCTTCATTGTGCGTGTATTGATGTTTAAAATATATTCGCCGAGCAGGCCGATAAAAAAGATCTCGATCCCGCCGAATGCAAAAACGCCGATGCTGATCGCCGCAATACCGATCGGATAGGCAATAATTCCAAGCACCTTTAAAATAAATGTCACAAATGCAATTAAAATAGACAGAAACGACACGATAAAACCGGCAAATGTAGCGAAGCGCAGAACTACTTTCGAGTAGGAGGTAACGCCTAACATCGCAAGATCATAGATCTTATACAGGCTAAAATGCGTCTTTCCCTTTTTGCGTTTATCCTGTTCATATTCGACCTGCTTCATTTTAAATCCAAGTTCGGCCACAATACCGCGAAAATAGGGCATCGGATCGTCCAGTCTGCGCAGCACGTCCACAAACGACCTGTCATAGAGCCCGAAACCCATAAACTGCTGAATGTGGTTGATCTCGGCAATCGAATTTAAAAATTTGTAGTAGCAGTTGCGCAGAAAATATTTGATTTTATTTTCTTTGCTCTTGCTCTTAATGCCGATTACAACCTTATATCCGCTTTCCCACTCTCTTACGAAGTCGACCATCTTTTCCGGCGGCTCCTGCATATCCGCGGCAAGCAGCACGGTACAGTCGCCTGTCGTATTGATGATTCCGTAAAAAGACGAGCGCGACCAGCCAAAATTGTTGCCGTTTAAGATTACTTTCACTTTTTTATCCTTTTCACAGAGCACTTTTAACAGATCCCTGGTCCCGTCGTCCGAAAAATTATCAATAAAAAGCATTTCATAATCATATTCCGGCAGGTCGCGTTCCATAATTCCCTTTAACCTGTGGTAATCGTCAAAAATATTATCTTTCTCGTTGTACGTTGGTATTACCATGCTGATTGTTTTCATCTGTGCTTTCCGTCCTTACCTGTTTCATGAGGTTAAAATCCGCCGTATATTTCCATAAATTCCGCAAACGTCTGTAAATTCTTGTCTTTTTCCGCCAAAATCACATTGTCCTGCCCGCCAATACGCGCAAGCGGCCAGTCCACACGGATATCCTTATCATTCCACAAAATGCCGTCGTCATACGCGCCGTAAAACTTCTCCGCGCATTTGTAGCTGACAATGGATTCCTCCAGAACAAGATAACCGTGCGCGCAGCCCGCCGGCACTAAAATTTCACGCCCGTTTTCGCCGGACAGTTCAAAGCCCAGCCATTGCCGAAATGATTCGCTGTCTTTTCTTAAATCGACCACAACGTCGAATACATGTCCATAGATACAGCGCACCAGCTTCGGCTGCTGCTTTTCCCGCTGAAAATGGAGCGCACGTATCACGCCTCTGTGTGAAGTGGTATAAAATACCTCCTCCAGATGATGAAAAATCCCATGTTCCTCAAAAATCTCTTTCGCGTAATCCTTTGTAAAATACCCTCTCACGTCATCCGCACGAAACGGCGTAACCTCGATTAATCCCTTTATTTTCGTCTGTTCAAACGCAAACTTCTGTATCATTGATCTCCTCCGTATTTTCACGCTTCCATGGAAAGCCACCAGTCCCTTGTGCGCCGGCACCCTTCCGCAAAGCTGATTTTTGCCTCAAATCCGGTATCCTCTTTCGTCTTTGTACAATCAAAATCTTCTAACGGCTGGTTGACGCCGGTAAACGGAATATCTCCGAAGATAAAATCAAGCTCCGGCGCAATCGCCGCTTTCATCTCAAGCAAAAATTCCCTTAACGGTTTTGCATGGGAGGATCCGATCAGATATTCCTGAAACGGCTTCCCGTTTTCACCGATCAGATAAAATGCCCGTGCGACATCGTCGATATAGACAAAATCATAATTCTGCGTTCCGGCCGTAAACTGGGGCGCCTCCCCGCGAATGCATTTCTGTATCGTTGTATTTACCATGCGCGGACTCTTCTCGCCGACACCGTATGCGTTTGTAATCATTGCCCAGACAAGATCCATTCCAATTTGCGCCGCAACGGATTTGCACATCGTATGCGCCGCCAGTTTTCCGCTTCCATAGATATATCCGGGGCCAGGACGGTTTCCCGCCTGAAAAACCGCACGCACTGTCTCCAGTTCCATAATGCTTCCGGCATTGACAAACCGGCTGCAGCCGCACTCCTTTGCAAGCCGCAGGCAGTCCACGGTCCACTGCGCATTAGCAAGCTGCAGCTGCGTATCCGTCCTCTCTGCTCCGGCCGAACCGGCCCAGGCAAAATGATAAAATGTATCGCAGCCACATTCTTTCAGCTGCGCGCCCATCTCTGCGGCACAGTCGAGCGAAAACGGATAAATCTGAATCAGACTGCTCTTTGGGAGATTGCGGTCGGAACCGTTTCTGCAAAGCGCAACCACTTCTGTCCCATGGTTTATCAGTTCTTTGATCAGGGCGCTGCCCACAAATCCGTTCGCCCCGGTTACCATTGCTTTTTTCATAAATTCTGCCTTCCTTTATTTCTCCTGAACTTACGCTCTCTCCTGTCCAAGGTAGCGTAAAATCTCCCGCTCCGTCTCCGCCAAAAGATCGCCGCCGTCAAGAAAGACCCTGCTCCAGGCCACGCTGTAAAAAACCGCATCACTGATATGCCACTTCGGGCGCCATGACAATACTTTTTTCACTTTCGAACAATCCAGTTTTAAAAATCCCGCCTCATGCGGCGCATTTTTTTCAGAGACATCTTCCCACTGCGCGCCCTCTCCCCAGGCGTCGCAAAAAAGGCCGGCCAGCTCCCCTGTTGTCACGCAGTCGCAGTCATCCGGCCCGATATTATAACTTCCCGCATATTTTTCCGGCTCCAGGTACTGGCGTTTTGCAAGTTCCAGATATGCGCATACCGGTTCGAGCACATGCTGGTAGGGCCGCGTTGAATATGGATTTCTGACAATAATTTTTCTGCCCTCCTGCATCGCGCGCACACAGTCCGGAATAATCCTGTCTTTGGCAAAATCCCCGCCGCCAATGACGTTTCCTGCCCTGCAGGTGGATATGGCCGGCTTCCCACCCGAAAAAAAAGATTTCTGATAGGAGGAAGTGACAAGCTCGGAACAGGATTTTGAATTGGAATAGGGATCGTAACCGTCAAGGGCATCATTCTCGCGATACCCCCACTCCCACTCACGATTCAGATATACCTTGTCCGTCGTCACATTGATAACGGATTTTACAAAATCACAATGTCTGACCGCTTCAAGCACATGAACCGTTCCCATCACATTCGTCCCGTACGTAGCCACCGGGTCCCTGTAGCTCTCCCGCACGATCGGCTGCGCCGCCATATGGATGACAATTTCCGGCCGGTACTGTGCAAAGACCTGCTTTAGATGAGCAAGATCACGGATATCGCCAATCACGGACGTCATCTGTTTTTCCATCGAAAGCAGTGAAAAAAGGGACGGCTCTGTCGGCGGTTCCATCGCATAACCGATCACATTCGCCCCATGCATCATAAGAACCTTTGCCATCCATGTCCCTTTAAACCCGGTATGACCGGTTATGAGCACCGTCTTTTTCCGATAAAAATCAAAATTCATTTAATCCCACACTTTCCATGGCGCCCTGCCCTCTTCCAGCAGAGACTCCAGTAATGTTTTATCGCGCAGCGTGTCCATGCACTGCCAGAAACCGCTGTGACGGTATGCCACAAGCTGTCCCTCCGCGGCAAGACGCTCCAGCGGTTCCCGCTCAAATGTCGTATCGTCGCTCTCAATATAATCAATCACCTGCGGTTCGAGCACCATATATCCGCCGTTAATCCAGCCGCCATCCTCTTTTCTTTTTTCGGAGAACCGCGCTATTGTGTTGTCCTGCCCGATATCCATGGTTCCAAACCGCCCCCCCGGCTGAATGGCAGTCATGGTCGCAAGTTTTCTGTGCTTTTTATGAAAATCAAATAATTCCGTGATATTGATATCACAGACACCGTCGCCGTAAGTCAGCATAAACGTCTCGTTTCCGATATATTCCCGGATACGCCGGATTCTGCCGCCCGTCATCGTATTTAACCCTGTATCGACGACCGATACTTTCCACGGTTCTGCTACATTATTGTGCACCACCATCGCATTGTCCGCCGTGAAATCAAAGGTGATATCGGATCGGTGCAGGTAATAGTTTGCAAAGTATTCTTTGATGACCTGCTGCTTATAACCTGCGCAGATTACAAATTCATTAAACCCGTATGCCGTATATTCTTTCATAATATGCCACAGGATCGGCTGATTCCCGATTTCGATCATTGGTTTTGGCTTCAGATGGGATTCCTCGGAGATCCTTGTCCCAAGTCCGCCTGCTAAGATCACGACTTTCATGTTAATCTCTTTCTCCTGTCTGTTATTTTCCATAAATTTCCTCTGTCTCTATTCTATCTATTTTAACAACGAAACAGGCAGAATGCAAGCTATTTTAAAAATGCCCTCGAATCCTTGCCAAATCTTAAGAATTGTTATATGATAGCGTCAGAAAAAGAAGGAGCGATACCATATGAAAACAGAACGAAATTCAAGTTTTGAGCTGCTGCGGCTGCTCTGCATCTTCGGCATCACAGTGATGCATGCTTTTGCAAATATTGATACGGGCGGCTCCTGGCTCAATACGGAAGCCCATATCCTGTTTAACTCGGTCTTTAATACCGGCGTCACATGCTTTATTTTAATTTCCGGCTATTTCGGCATTCATTTCAAACCGGAAAAACTGATACGCATGGACTGTATGGTCATTTTTTTCACGGTTGCCGGCACGATTCTTCTCGGCGATTTCGGAATAAAATCACTGATCAAATCCTGCATTCCGGTAATCTCAAGGCGCTACTGGTTTATCACCTGCTACTTTGCTCTTTGTATCCTGGCGCCGTTTTTAAACCAGATCCCCGAACGGCTGGAACGCGCAAAATTCCGCAGCCTGCTTCTCGTGCTGCTGCTGCTGTTTTCCGTCATTCCTACGCTTACAACTTACGATATCATGCAGGACGCAGGAAAAGGGCTTGTACATTTTGTAATGGTGTATCTGATCGGGCGGTATCTGGCACGCTATCACAACAGGCAGTACTCCGGCAAAATACTTTCCTTTGGTTTTCTCTGCTGTATCCTCGTCATCTTTTTATTGGACAGCGGGCTGACCTTTTTGCACCGCGGTGTCATTTACAGTACTTTTGCAAGAGACTGCTCCCTGTTTATCATACTTGCCGCCGTGCTTCTGCTGCTGCTTTTTGGCGCCATAAAATTTACCAGCCCGCTGGTCAACCGCATTGCTTCCAACGTATTGGCAATCACTGTGCTTGACTCCGTTTTAATGAATTTATTAAACCGGCGTTTCAGTCTTAACGCACATGCGCACAGCAAATTTCTCACCTGTATGGTCATAGGATATGCACTTATTGTCGTAATTATCGCTGTTGTTTCCAATGAAATTCGGAAATTTACAGTTGGACGGATAGAACCGTGGCTTTGCGATTTTGTTGTAAAATTATGGAATCGGATTCAAAATCTGATCCTGCTGCTGGTAGACCGGATCGCCGCCGCTTTTTTACAGGAAAAACGATGAACCGTGACGACCGTTATTTTTCTGCATTCGCCTTTATCAGGGAACGCAGCTTCCCCATCACAAAATCAAGCATTTTTCCTAAAATCAGACTGCCTGCGATCGACACTGAAATTCTCACCGTATGATACAGCGCTTTCCCGACTCCGGACAACGCGCCTGTATCAATCAGACGGTTCGCTGCAATACCGAAGATTTCAAGCCCCAGTATATGAAACGCTAGAAGTACCAGCGTATTTGTCCCAATAAAAGTAAAAAACGTTCCGAAAAACGTATCCTGAATGAGTTTTGCCAGCCAGATACAAAGAAGAGAACCGCCGATCCCGATCAGAATATAGAGCAAAACGCTGAACATCCCGTAAACGCCGTATTCCCGCGCCGAGGTATTAATGCCCGGATTCAGTTCGACCAGCCCGACATACGCGGCAAGCGTAGCCAGAATCAGCCAGATATTCCATTTTTTTTCAAAAAAATCCGCCCGCATCAAAAGCGCCCCGACAATCATAAAAATGGCGCCGACAAATGCGATATCCAGGCTCCACGGCAGCAGCACGGGAAGTTTTGTGAACGCCATCGTAATCGCTGTCAGAGCCGCGATACAGACTACAAGAAATTTCCTGCTCTCCAGACACCGGTCAATGACAAGATGGAAAATGAGTCCTGTCACAAAAAATGCCGTCAGATACCACATTGCGCCGTTCGCGATATTAAAGAAGAAAATATTATCGGCCTCCGCCGTCATTGCAACATCATACAGACAATATCTGGAATAGAGGATACCGACAGCGGAAAATGCCGTTTCTCTGAGGCTGCGCCCCATCAGCACATAGAACGCAAGCAGGATAGCGCTGTATCCAAAATACGGCAGCAGCAGGCGCTTTGCCTTTTTCCTGATATTTTCCCCATAACTTCTCCCCGGCCGATAGAGACAGCCGGACAACAGAAAAAATACCTGTATAAAAAAATAACTTAAATATTTGCTCAGTCCGCAGCTGTGTCCGGTGATGATCAGCATCATAGCGATTCCCCTCGCCACGTCCAGATATTTATAACGCTTCATGTCTTTGCCTCCTATTATGCCACATTTTTACTGACAAACAGATAGTTTGTGCAAAAAAATATTTCCAGAATATCGCCATATTCCGTTACTTCAGCCAGCCCGTCCAGCAATACGCGGTAGACTCTGTAATGCTCATGCAGCAGATTCCAGAAATCTCTGAAAAAGGTTCTGGAATCAAGATTACAACCGCCGAACTCAAGCTGTATCGCATGGATCTTTCCCAGACGTATCATTCGCTGCGCGCCTTTTAATGCCTGCAATTCATTTCCCTCAATATCCATTTTCATAAAATGCACATCATTGATATCCGATTCCTCACAGTAACCGTCAATTGTTCTGATGCAGATCTTTTCCGTTCTGACATCCTCATCAAAACACTGCCGTTCATACATACTTGCCAGCCCCGAATTTTCGCCGCATAAATAGAGCACTCCTTCCGAACAAGCGCTGCCAATCCCAAAATTGTTTAATATCACCGAGTGTGATTTCAGATTATCGGAGAGCATATCAAATGTTTTCTTCGCCGGCTCAAAACAGTGGATCTCACATTCTCCAAAATTTCTGATCAATTCCCTTGCATATCCGCCTGTATTCGCACCGACATCAAACAACACCGGGGTTTTCCCTCTGACCACATGTTCCCTGACATGCTGCATTACATAGTCCTCCCCGCTGTGCTCATAGCCGCCCCCGTTTCCCACATTCATCCCCATCAGCGAGGCCTTATATACTTTCTGCCAGAACTGATAATATCTCTTTTTCCCAAAAAATGGCTGTAACAGTTTTTCCGCAAACCCCATAATTGCTCCCCGCTTTCTCTTTGTGCCTGTTTCATTCCCATGATTTTAATCTGATTTTAATATATACCGCCTGAATCTGTCAATGGCAACAGTTCAGATAAGCTGACCTGTTGCCATTGATTTTAGCTTTGTATGAACGGCAACAAAAGATTGCATACTATGGTCAGGTGTGTTACGATATACTTCATAAATCCATACCGCAGATTTAAAATAAGGAGTTTGTATGAGCAGCCAGATCAGCCATCTTTATTATTATATGAAATATCTCGCCCGCAATCAAATCAGGGAGAAAAGAAACGACCCGGACAGTCTCTATGAAAACTATGCCGGCAGACCTTACTGGGATATGGAAACGTTAAACCGCAATATCGCGTCCATGATCAAGTCAGGCAAACCTTTTATGATGGCGCGTTTTGGCGCCGTAGAACTGTTTAATATGCGCACGGATGAATTTCATCTGAAAAGGAAAACGCAGAAAGCCTTAAATCAACTATACACAAATGCCGGTTTTTTCCCGAATGACTGCTCGCTGCTGCCGCGCTTCAATCAGATCATGAAAGAGGCCTGCCGTGAAACAGACGTACTTGGCATCTGGCTAAACTGCTGCGAAGACTACTACATTAAGAAATACTGTACCGGTTTAAAAGCGACAACCAAACTGATCGCAATTGAGCCATGGCGCAATTCGTTTCCATGGTCTTCTTCCTTAAAAGGAAAAAAAGTGCTGATTGTACACCCGTTTGAGGATTCCATTCGGGAACAGTACAAAAATTTTGACAAACTGTTCCCCAATCCGGATATCTTACCAGAATTTGAACTAAAAACGCTAAAGGCCGTCCAGACGGCAGGCGATGCGACAGACGCGCGTTTTCAGGACTGGTTTGAAGCGCTCGAATATATGCGCGCCGAATGCGAAAAGACAGACTTTGATATTGCGCTGCTCGGATGCGGCGCTTATGGATTCCCGCTTGCGGCGCAGATCAAAAAAATGGGAAAACAGGCCGTTCATCTGGGCGGATGCTTACAGATCCTGTTTGGCATCAAAGGCGACCGCTGGGACAATATGGAACCCGATATCGTCGCTATGTACAACGATTACTGGCACTACCCGCTGGAGAGTGAGATCCCAAAAGGCAGCGGCAATATCGAGGGGAATACTTACTGGAAAAAATAACGAAAGCCCACAGGGCGAAATTACAACGGAGGTTACTATGCCACACACCATCCCGGTGATCATTCACCATGAAACCGGCGCAAAAAACCAGTCCGGCGGCAAAAAACATCAGGAATATCTTCGCTACTGTCTGGAACAGGCAAAAAAATACAACCCAAAAGTCGTATTAATCGGAGATGATTACAACAAAAGCTGGTGCAGCGACTGGCATCATGTCAATGAATTTCCATCAGAGCGTTTCAATGCGTTTGCAGCCGTTTTCCGGAATCTTTCGGCGTACCCGGCCTCCTGGGCCAACAGCATTTTCAAACGTTTCTTTTTAATATATGAATATCTGGAAAAAAACAACGAGACGGACTGCGTAATTTTAGACAGCGATATTCTGCTCTATCAGAATATGAGCGATTACCCGCCGTTTCAAACCTGCGATACGGCGCTTGAAATTCCAAAGCTGCAGGATCTGCCTGGCGCTCCTGCCGGAAACGGACTGCGCTGGACTGCCTGCGCCGGCATTTCCTATTTTAAAAAGGATGCACTGTCTGATTTTCTCGATTACTGCACCGATATGTACAAAAACCATATCGACTTTCTGTCCAGAAAATGGGAACTGCACAAACAGTACAAATTATACGGCGGCGTCGGAGAAATGTCCCTTCTCTACCTGTGGACAAAAACGCTCCCCGATGAAAAAGTTCTAAATCTGCTGGAACCATACCAGGATACGGTCTTTGATCTGAATATAGGCATTCCCTCAAATTTTACGGAACACGAGTATGCCTTTGATACGGTTCTGCGGATCAAAAAACTGATCTGGAAAGACGACCGGCCGATCTGCCTGCGCCTTTCCGATCACAGGCAGATCGGGTTTCTTGCCCTCCATTTTGTCGATATCTCAAAACTGTATATGTACGACCTTTTTACTTCCCGCCGCATTACCGCCTCTGTCCGGCTCAAAGGTATGATGTGGCATTTTCGAAGCATCTTAGCCGGTATCAAGCATAAAATCTCTGGTTGATATCCGTAACGCTTTTCCAATGAGGCAAAAGAACGGAAAAAACGCCGCATCCCGGTAATTTACGGGACGCGGCGTTTCTGTTGTTACTGCCATTTTGCCGTTATTCTTTAATCCGGTCAAGCTCTGTCAGATTTATGCCGGAAGCAGTCAGGATTACTTTTAATTCCGTATAGCGCACTTTCATTGACTGATACGCTTCTGATTCCCTGTCTACCAAAAGCATATACCCCTGTAATCTGGAATACTCCTCAATCGACAATTTTAACATTTCGCCCTCCGTCATACAATCACCTGCTTTCCTCATTGCGCTGAATCATTCTTTTATTTTCATCATATCAGATCACAGAAAAGCTGTAAAGCTTTATCAAACGTCCTTATCGTATTTTGCAGCGCCATATATGGCGCTGACAAATTTCATCTGGGTGCATAAAAAAACCTCCAAAAATCTCTTCGGAGGTTCTAAAACAGGGCTACAAGGATTCGAACCTTGAAATGACGGAGTCAGAGTCCGTTGCCTT
>CAMUHN010000050.1 GCA_947088675.1 uncultured Roseburia sp. | reverse complement strand
TTATTGATTTGAAAATTATTCCGTATTTCAAGAAAAAGAACATGAATGAGATTAAGGCTTTGCAGTCCCTGATGCTGCAGTATCCCCGCGAAGTATCCCCCGCCTGGGGCACGTCACAGATTTCCTGACAGGCTTCGGAATTGGTGGTATTGTTGACCCTTGCGTACAGGTTCAGCATATCCTAAAGGGAAAAGCTCCCTGATGATATTTGAAAAACATGCAAATTTAAAGTATACAAAATGGTCTGCAATGAAATTATCAAAAATTTAATTGACCCGCACATTTTGTTCTTTCCATCCGTTAAACATAACAGAAAGCCGGAAGGGGGAAGCGTATGCCGGATATACAAGAGCATTATGACAAAATATACCGCTATTGTTTTTTTAAATTGCATCATGCGCAGACGGCGGAAGATCTCACGCAGGAAACCTTTCTTCGCTTTCTGGAATGTGACAGTTATCAGGATACCGGACGGCCGCTGGCATTTTTGTATACTGTCGCTCGAAACCTCTGTATGGATGAACTGCGCAAAAAGAAGTGGGAGCCATTGCCGGAGGAGCTGCCCCTGCGGCAGCAGGAGGGACTGGACGAAGCTATTTCGCTTCAGATGGCAATGGAGAAGCTAAGCGACAGAGAGCGGGAGCTGATTTTGCTGCGTTATGTCAATGAGGTTGCGTATGCCGATCTGTGCGGCTTTTACGCATGCTCCAGATTTGCGCTTTATCGCGAGATAAAGCAGATCTTAAAAAAGTTAAAAAATGAACTGGGAGAAATGAGGTGAGCATTTGAAACGCGCAATCAAACAAAGACTGGAACAATATTTTGAGCCGCCAAAGCCATCCGGCAAACGGGCTTTTCTGCGTGGTATGGAACCTCGCAGAGTCAATATTCGTCATATGCTGATCGTACAGGCGCGCTATATCCCGAAATGGGTCTGGCTTAGTTCCGTGCCGCTGTTTTTATTTGCATGGTATGTCAGCCGTTTCGGACAGGATAATGCGACGCCGCGCCTGATGGCCCTGATGCCGTTTCTTGTTATGGTTTCACTTACCGAATGTATGCGTTCCGCCGTATATGGCATGGAAGAGATGGAGCTGGCCGCGCAGTTTTCACTTCGAAGCATTGTTTTGGCGCGTATGGGGATACTTGGGCTTGCCAATCTGCTGCTGGTGATTGTGATCTCTGTTCTGTCTGGACAAAACATTTTTAAGGGTGCAGTTTTCCTGCTGCTTCCCTATCTGATGACTGCGCTTGGTAATCTGATGATTGTGCGCCGGGTGAGCGGAAAAGAGGGGTTGTTTGCCTGTGCTGTCTTTGCTTTTGCCGTAAGCGGCGCGGATCTTTTGTTTCATACGAAGATAAATGTTTACTTTGCCGACAGGTATTTGCCTGTCTGGTTGCTGCTGATTCTGCTGCTCGGTATGGCGGTCGTTCTGGAGGGAAGAAATACAATACAATCATTTTGTGAATTACAGAGTTAGAGGAGGAAACATGGAATTAAACGTTGACAGGTTGACAAAACAATACCGAAACAAAATTGCTGTGGATCGCATCTCCTTTTCCTTTCATGAGGGGATATATGGTCTTCTTGGAGCCAATGGCGCCGGCAAAACGACATTTATGCGAATGCTTTGCGGGATTTTGACACCGACGCACGGAAGTGTCATGTTTGACGGCATTGATGTTTCAGCCGAGGAATACCGTGCGGGACTCGGGTATCTTCCGCAGGATTTCGGCTATTATCCTAATTTTACAGGCTGGGATTTTCTGCTGTATATGGCGGCGCTGAAAGGGCTTGGCAGACGCGGCGGCGAAAAGAAAGCGAAAGAGCTGCTGGAACTGGTATCTCTTGGCGATGTGGCAAAGAAAAAAATTAAAACATATTCCGGTGGAATGAAGCAGCGACTTGGTATTGCGCAGGCCTTGCTCAATGATCCGAAGATCCTTGTGCTGGACGAACCGACGGCAGGGCTTGATCCGAAAGAGCGCGTGCGTTTTCGGGATCTGATCGAACAGATGGGAAAAGACAGTATTGTTATTTTATCCACACATATTGTTTCAGATATAGATAAAATTGCGGATACGATACTGATGATGCGCGACGGGCAGATGATCTTTACCGGAAGCAGGGCGGAAGTGCCGGAAGATCTGGAAGCTTTTTATCTGAGGGAATTTGCGTCATGACAAGGGAAACAAAGAGGAGAGAGATGGATGCTTAAAAATATCGGAATACTTTTTGGGTTTGAATGGAAAAAGATTATGCTGCGCAAAAGTACATGGATTACGTTTACCGCACTTGCCGTATTTTTGCTGTTTATGGATGCCGCGGCTTATTTTGGAACAACTTATCGTGACGGCGAGCCGGCAGAGACACACGCGCAGGCAATTTTAAAAGACAAAGAAAACGGGCGAAAGCTCTCCGGCCGATTGCTTGACGATACGCTTTTGGGGGAAATGAAAGCAGAGTATCAGAAAGCAGCGGATTCCGGGCAGGAGGATCTTTACTTACATGAGGGGTTTCGCCAGTATAAGACGGTGTATCAGGCGATTCGGCAGTTTTCCGGAAATCGGGATTTTGATCTTCTTACGATAAATGAGGATAGACTTTATCAGACGCGGGATGCATACCTGCACAGACTCTATGAGGAGTTTGGCCTGACGGACAGGGAGATGTCTTTCTGGCAGAAAAAGGACGATAAGATTGAAAAACCGTTTGTATATCAGTATGCATTGGGAGTTGAGTATCTGGTTTCCAGGGATGGCGCTTACTTTCCGTGCCTGATGGCAACGTTTTTTATTGCAGTCTGCATTGGCATTCTATTCAGTGAGGAGCACGTCAGGCGCACCGATCAGCTGGTTCTTTGCAGCCGCTTTGGGAGAAAGGAAGTCTATTTTGCGAGAATGGCCGCAGGATGTGGGGTATCCGTCTGCGTCACAATTCTTTTGGCAGCAGTCTCTGTGGTTGTGAATTTTCTGATTTATGGAGCGGACGGTTTTTCGGCTATGGCGGCGCTCTATATTCCTTACTGGCCGGATACGGTCACGATGGGGCTGCTGCTGTTGCGTATGTTCGGGCTGCTGCTGTTGTCATCCGTTGTTACTGCCGTATTTGCCATGCTTCTTTCGGAGGTAATGCGCAGCAGTATCGGAACAATGTCAGTGGTGATCGCGCTGCTGTTTCTGGCGCGTCTGATTCCGATTCCGATGAATATGCGTTTTCTCTCGCAGATGTGGAATTATCTGCCGATCAATCTTTTAAAAGAGGGCGTCTACGATTTGAGACTGGTGTTCGGAAGTCTCACAACATGGCAGTTTGCGCCGATCTTATATCTGTCTGCTGCAGTTGTATTTCTGCTGATCGGTAAAAGGCTGTACTGCCGGTATCAGGTGAGCGGCAGATAATAGTGTGAGAGGAAGTTCTAAAGGGACTGTCGGGAAATAGATAGTCCCAGGCAGGGGAGGGTGTGACTCGTATGAGCCGCACCCTCCCCTGAAACTTTTTCCATAAAAGAGAAAAAGACGGCTGACAACGATCCGGTCTATACCCTGAAAAAACCGATGGAGGAATCAGATTTTTCCGGCTTGTCAGCCAATGCATTTATCTGGTTCACCAAAGGTCAAAAATCGGTATTCACCGACAAGCCCCTTGTCAATTGCGCCGCTGGGAAGTATAATGCATTTAGTAAACTGGATGGGCGAAAAACAGGAGGAAATTATGGCATATGATTTTGACACAGAGGTAAATCGCAGGGATACCGGTTCCCTGAAGTGGGATATCAAAGAGAACGAGCTCCCGATGTGGGTGGCGGATATGGATTTTATGACGGCTCCCGAAATTATTAACGCTGTCAGCGAGAAAGCGGGGCATGGCGTATACGGCTATTCCGTTTTGACCGAAAGCTGGTATGCGGCATACATGAACTGGTGGCGGCGGCGTCATCATCTGCAGATGGAAAAAGACTGGCTGATGTTTTGTTCCGGTGTAATTCCGGCGATTTCTTCCATTGTGCGGAAATTGACAGCCGCAGGAGAGAAAATATTGATACAGACGCCGGTGTACAACCATTTTTTCAACGCGATTGAAAATAATGGCAGACAGGTTTTGGAAAATCCGCTGCAATATAAACAGGGACAGTATGAAATAGATTTTGAAGATCTGGAACAAAAACTGTCTGACCCGCGGACATCTATGATGATACTCTGCAATCCGCACAATCCGGTAGGCAGATTGTGGGACAGGGAAACGCTTGCTTTGATTGGCAGTCTCTGCCACAGGCATCATGTGATCGTGGTGTCGGATGAGATTCACTGTGATCTGACCGAGCCGGGGACGGAGTACGTACCGTTTGCCGCTGCCTCCGACCTGTGTCGGGAGAACAGTATCACCTGTCTTGCACCGACAAAGGCGTTTAATCTGGCAGGTCTTATGACGGCGGCCGTTATGGTTCCGGATGCGCAGCTGTGCCGCAGAGTACGTCAGGGTCTTAATACGGATGAAGTGGCGGAGCCGAATTTCTTTGCCGCAGCTGCGGCGGAAGCGGCTTTTTTGAAAGGGGAAGCCTGGCTTGACGAACTGCGGAGCTGTATTTTTGCAGGCAGGAAGTTTGCGGCAGAGTTTTTAGGCGAGAACCTCCCGCAGGTTACGGTTGTTCCGGCAAAGGCTACCTATCTGCTGTGGCTGGACTGCAGGAAGATTACAGACGATTCGAAAAAGCTTGCCGGCTGGATCCGGCAAAACACCGGACTTTATGTTATGGCGGGCCGCTATTACGGCAGGTCGGGAGAGGGATTCCTGCGCGTCAATATCGCCTGTCCGCGCCGGGTGTTAAAAGACGGGATGGAACGTCTTGTAAAGGGCGTTCTGACTTACCAGGACAATCGGCAAACGTGAAATTTATGGAAATATCATTTTTAAATTTTCAACATTTGTGTTATACTAAGTTATAATATGTTCTCGGGAAAGGAAAACTGACGATATGGACGATAAAGTAACACTGGAAATTACGAACGACAAGCTTGAGGAGGCGATCAGGGAGTACATTAACGACCGCACGCCGGAGCGGCTTACAGCAGTTTTAAATCTGCTGCGCCCCACAAAACTTTATATTCCGGCTATGTTAATGGCGCCGAATCAGCCGCTGCCCTGCTTCTTAAAGAATAACAACGGCGAGCAGTATCTGGCCGTGTATACAAATAAGGAGCAGATTCCGGCAGAGCCGAAAGCTCAGGCACTGCTTAGTATGCCGTTTCCGGCCTGTAACAATCTTGTCGTGAAACCGGAATTAAATTTACTTGGCATGGTGATCAATCCGTTTTCCAGCAATCTGGTGTTAAAAAAGCAGCTGATTGAAAAACTTCATGAGGCGGATCAGAAAGCGGCAAATGTAAAGCAGGTTAAGATGACGCCGGAACAGTTTGACGTATTTGCAAAACGCCGCGCAGAGTTTGGAATATTTCCAAAGCGCCTCTTTACCGAGGGGGAGGAATTTATCACCAGAATCTGTGACGAACGCGAAGCGCTGGTCAATGAGATTTTTGCGGAATCGTATGGGGATACAAAAGTTTACCGTCACTCCGAACAGGACTATTCGGTCATGGCGCTTGATATTGCCGAGGATCTGACGCTGGTGCGCATTGACCTGCCGGATCAGAAAGTGGCTCCGCAGCTGTGTTACCGCATTTATCTGACTTTTGATCCGATTCGCAAAGTGGCCGGTTATTACACGATTGAACGCCCCGCGGAGGGGAGAGGACATCTGTTGGGCCAGATTGATGAAAACGGACAGCATGTGGAACATGGCGAAGCGCCCGTTGAGGGAGCGGAGCTGCAGAAGATTATGGATCTCGCACGCAGCCAGGCCGGGGACGAGCTGACAAGTTAGAAACAGAAAAGCGGATCATTTTGGAAGATAGTTACTTTAATTATTGATCAAATGAATCAATTGGAGGAATCTGTATGTTGTTCAGAGATAAATTAAGAAGATACAAAGCGGATATGATCGTTACATCCGTGCTCTGCGCCTTGCTTGGCGTAGCGCTTCTCGTCTGGCCGGAAAAGGCGGTTGATCTGCTCTGCCGGGCGCTTGCAATTTTTATTATTATCATAGCGCTGGTACAAATGTCAATGTATTCCATAAGCCGCGGCAGAGATTCGCTTGCGCTGATGCTTGGCTGTATTATGATTCTGGTTGGCGCATGGATGTTTTTTCGGCCGCAGGAAATGGCAAAGCTTGTTCCGATCGGCATCGGCGTCATATTGATCGTGCATGGGATGCAGGATTTTCTGCTGTCAGTTGAATCGAGGGAAAACGGATACAACCGCTGGTGGATTATGATTATCATTGCGGCGCTCAGTATCTTTCTTGGTATTGTCTGCATTGTAAATGCATTTGGATTTATCAAGCTGACATTCCGGCTGATTGGGCTCTCGCTGTTGTTTGACGGACTGACGGATCTTTGGATTGCCATAAAGGCGGCATGGTTAAAGCGGATGCGTGAAAAAGACGAAGCGGCGTTGGAATGCGAGTACAGGGAAGTGGAGTAAATGCGCAGAGAAGAGTTTAAAATGGAGAGAACCGGTCTGGTAGAGATCGGCGAAGTGCTTCCGATTACGGAAGGAAAACTGCCAAATTCCTATTATTATACACTTGGAAAAGCATATGCAATGTCCGCAAATTATGCAGTCAGCGAGAGGATTCGCTCTGCAGAGGGCAGGATTGCCGAGATCAGGGAGACAGAGAAAGGGTATTTTGTGACAGTCGAGTTTGATGAGTAAGCCGGCATTGCGGGATGCCGCAATTTTTCTGTTTTTCCAAAACAGTACTATATTGGAGGATGGAATCTTTTTCTATGAACGGACAGGGAAAAGCTGCAATTGACATTGTTTTGGCGGAAAGCTTTAAGGAGTTGGTGCAAAAGCATCCGGTTGAGAAGATCACGATCAAAGAGATAACCGACAGAGCAGGTGTGATTCGCCCGACTTTTTATAACCATTTTCAGGATAAATACGAGCTTTTGGAGCGGATTGTGTATACTGATTTGTTGGAGCCGGCGGAGCCTCTGATAAAAAACGGGATGTTTGGAGAGGCATTTGTACTGATTTTTACAAAAATTGAACAGGAGAAATGTTTTTATTCTATGGCAAGCCGACTGGAAGGGCAAAATTCATTTCAGTCGATTGCAGAGGCCTGTGTGACAAAAGTATTGCTTAAGGTGATGCAGGATTTTTCGACAAAGGGAAAGCGTTCGAAATATGGCTGGCTAACTCCGGAACGCATTGCCGAATATTATGCGCAGTCGCTTTGTTATATCGTGATCTCCTGGATCAATACCGGTATGACGGTATCGGCAAAAGAACTTGCAGAGATCTATGAATATGTGTTAAAGCATTCTCTGGAGGACATTTTAACGGAAATGTAGCAGTAAAAAATACATATTGCCCAATTTGTATCAATGTGGGATACAGACAGGAAAGATTGAATATGTTCAAATTCAATCTTTTTTTGTATGCTGTTTTTTGCAAAAACAAGAAATGAAAAGGAAAAGGGGAACTGCGATGATTAAGTTTGGTAAGTGGGTTGTTAAATTCAGAGTGCCGATTCTGATCTTAAGCTTTTTGCTTTTGATCCCGACCGGAATCTGCTATCTGAATACAAGAATCAATTACGACATTTTATCCTATCTGCCAAAGGACATTGAGACAATGAAAGGGCAGGAGATCCTGCTGGATGAGTTTGGCACTGGTGCGTTTTCGGTCGCCGTCATACAGGGGATGGAAGAAAAGGAAATTGTCGGACTGGAGCAACAGATCAAAGAAGTTGCTCGTGTCAAGGATGTGATCTGGTACGGGACGATAGCCGATATCTCGGTTCCGATGGAATTTTTACCGGACGGCATCGGAGAGGAGTTAAGGAACGCCGATTCCGGAAGCCAGCTGATGATCATAACATTTGATTCTTCGATGTCGGCGGACGAAACGCTTGACGCGATTGAGCAGATACGAGGGCTGACAGACAGACAGTGCCTGCTCAGCGGCATGTCTGCCGTTGTCACAGATATCAAGAAGATATGCAACAGCGAGGTTCCGATCTACGTAGCGATCGCGGCAGTGTTATCGGCGCTTGTGTTAGGACTTACGATGGATTCGTTTCTGATTCCGGTGCTGTTTTTGTTAAGTATCGGTATGGCAATTATCTATAATCTGGGAACAAATTTTATAGCGGGGGAAATTTCATTTGTCACGCAGGCGCTCGCGGCAGTTCTGCAGCTGGCAGTGACGATGGATTATTCGATCTTCCTGTGGCACAGCTATCAGGAAAATCAGACGCGGTACCCGGGAGATAAGAAACGCGCCATGTCGCATGCAATCTCCCAGACGTTTACCTCTGTGGTAGGAAGTTCGATTACAACGATTGCCGGATTCCTGGCCATGTGCTTTATGACATTTACACTGGGGATGGATCTTGGAATTGTAATGGCAAAGGGCGTTGTATTCGGGGTAATCGGCTGCGTTACGATATTGCCGTCCATGATTCTGATGTGCGACAAATGGCTGGAGAAGACGAGGCACAAAGCATTTCTTCCGGATCTTGGCCGTATCGGCGGATTTGTAACAAAGCGTTTCTGGATTTTTATCCTGCTGTTTCTCGTGATTATCGGCCCAGCGTTTTACGGACAGAACCACAATCAGGTATACTACGATTTGATGGGAACGCTGCCGTCAGATCTTGAGAGCGTTATGGCCGGCAATGATCTTGAGAAAGAGTTTGAGATGGGGGCAACTCATGTCATATTAGCAGACAGTAAGCTTGATGCAAAGTCGGCCCGCCGTATGGAGGAAGAGATAAAAGCAGTTTCCGGTGTGAAACTGGCAATGGGATTAGACTCGGTGGTCGGGCCGTCTGTACCGAAAGAGATTGTGCCGGACGACATAAAAGAGATTTTGGATAATGGTACGTATCAGATGATCTATGTGATGTCAGAGTACAAAACAGGCTCGGATGAAGTAAACGAACAATGCGACGCGCTGCGGGAAATTATTAAAAAATATGACAGCACGGCAATGTTAATCGGCGAGGCGCCCTGTACGCAGGATTTGATTTCGATAACAAATACGGATTTTAACCGTGTAAATGCGGCGTCTATTTTTCTGATCTTTATTATCATAGCGCTTGTTCTGAAGTCGGTATCGCTGCCGGTGATCCTTGTCACCGTGATTGAGTTTGCAATTTTTATCAATATGGGCATTCCGCATTATACGGGTACGGTACTTCCGTTTATTGCTTCCATAGTAATCGGAACGATACAGCTTGGCGCGACAGTCGATTATGCGATTTTAATGACGAACAAATATAAAAGAGAGCGCAGCCGCGGGGCAGGCAAGCGCGATGCGGTTGCGACCGCGTTAAACGGTTCCCTGCAGTCTGTTTTTGTCAGTGCACTAAGCTTTTTTGCAGCGACGTTTGGTGTTGGGATGTATTCGAGCATTGACATGATCAGTTCCCTTTGTATGCTTCTTGCAAGAGGCGCGCTGATCAGCCTGGTTGTAGTTGCATTTATACTGCCGGCCATGTTTATGGTATTTGATAAATTAATCTGTGTGACAAGTATTGGATTTCACTCAAAAAAGAATGAGAATGGAGGACACTCATATGAAATTACCGGAGTTAATGAAAAGGTTTGAAAAAAAATATAAAATTCGCGTAGTAGCAGGCGTTCTGGTTGTCTCGCTTGCGGCGCAGACCGTTCCGACTTACCATATCTTAGCGGAAAAGACGGTGAAAGAGACTGTCGAGGAGACGAAAGACAGTGATACGGCCGACGAAGTAAGTAATACAGACGAAGTAAAAGAGAAAATCGACGAGGTACTGGATAAAATTCAGATAGAGGAGAAAGAGATCGGGAAAGAAGAAACTGTCTATGTCATATCAGACAGCGCCGGCAAACAGAAGAAAGTGATTGTTTCCGATCATCTCAGAAACCCGGATAAAAAGGATACGATAGAGGATATAAGCAACTTAAAAGAGATTGAGAACGTCAAAGGAGACGAAACTTTTCAGCAGGACGGCGATAAATTAACATGGCAGGCGGACGGGAAAGATATCTACTATCAGGGAACGACAGATGCCAGTCTTCCGGTTACGCAGAATATCACGTATTTTCTGGATGGAAAAGAAATAAAACCAGAGGAACTGGCCGGTAAATCAGGGGAAGTAACGATACGTTTCAACTATACAAACAATGAAACCGTGAAAAAAGAAGTGAACGGAAAGGAGACGGAGGTTCACGTACCGTTTGTGGCCGTCAGCGGTATGATTTTAGACGAGTGCTTCTCTAATGTCAGAGCAACAAACGGCAAAGTAATGGAAGACGGCAGCAGGACCATGGTATTCGGCTATGCGCTGCCGGGTTTTATGGACAGTTTAAATTTGGATGACGAAGATCTTAAGCGGGATGTGACAATTCCGGACTATTTTGAAGTGACTGCCGATGTATCCGGATTTGAACTTGGGATGACGATGACAGTTGTGCTGAATGGAACCGATTTTATGAATATCAACGGAATCGGTGAAACACCGGATCTTGACAATGTTTTTGATACGCTGACAGACGCGGCAGACCAGTTGATGAATGGCTCCGGAGAGCTTGCAGACGGCGTCGATACGTTAAGAGAAAAGCTGGGAGAGTTTTCGGACGGCGTAACAACGTTAAAGAGCGGGATCGGTGATTACACAGACGGCGCCGCAAAACTTGCGGACGGGATTTCGCAGCTGAACGGTAATGTCCCGACACTGACAGACGGGGTATCGACATTAAACAGCAGTGCGGCATCACTTGCAGACGGCGTTTCACTGTTGGATCGAACGCTGAACACGCCGTTTACGAAAAAAGAAAAATCAGAGCTTGGAAAACAGATTGTCGATACAGTAAAGACACAGGAAAAATCAATACGAAAGTCTGCCGAGAGCAGTGTGGCGGCACAGGCGGGCGCAATCAGGGGGCAGGCCGAGACGGCAATTGCGGCACAGGCGGAAACGATAAAGAAACAGGCCGAGACAACAGTCGGCGCACAGGAACAGGGGATACGTACGCTGGCAGAGTCATTTGTTGCGGCACAGACGGAAATGATAAAGGAACAGGCAAAAGCAGCCATAGATGCACAGGCAGAGATGATAAAAAAACAGGCCGAGACTTCTGTTGATCTGAAAGCGGATGCGATCAAAGCGCAGGCGCAGCAGGCGATTTCCCTGCAGGCGGATGCGATCAAAGCGCAGGCGGGCGCGGCAGTAGACGCACAGACAGACGCAATCAAAGCGCAGGCGCAGCAGGCTGTTGCGGCACAGTTTGATACATCGGCAATCAAAGCGCAGGCGCAGGCATCGTTCCAGAATCAGCAGACAATTGCGGCCGTAGCGCAGGGGTTAAAAAACAGCGACGTTTATCAGGCGCTTGTGGCATATTATCAGCAACTGGCAGCAGCTCCTGCTTCCATGTCGCCGGATGAAGGGACGGAAGCGAATGCAAGGGCAGGCGCACAGGATGCGGCGGATGCGGCGGTCATGGCTTTGGCAACACAGATTGTGGCGAATATGGCGCCGGGTGTCGGCGATGCAGTGGCGCAGGGAGCAAAAACAGGCGCGCAGACAGCAGCGGGTGATGCGGCAGTTATGGGAGCAAAAACGGCGGCAGGCGAAGCGGCGTTAAGCGGTGCGAAGATGGCAGCAGGCGAAGCGGCGGTGAGCGGAGCAAAAGCGGCGGCAGGCGAAGCGGCGGTGAGCGGAGCAAAAGCGGCGGCAGGCGAAGCGGCGGTGAGCGGAGCAAAAGCGGCGGCAGGCGAGGCGGCGGTGAGCGGAGCAAAAGCGGCGGCAGGCGAGGCAGCGGTGAGCGGAGCAAAAGCGGCGGCGGGAACGGCAGCTTATGAGGGAGCAAAAGGCGCAGCAGAGCAGGCCGGAGTCACAGCAGCAGAGCAGACGAAACAGACGATTGCAAAAAACATTGAGGCAGTCGGAAATAACGGATACAGTCTTGTGACGGGTACAAAGGCGCTTTCCAACGGAACGCAGAGTCTTGTAAATGCAATGCCGTCTCTGGTAAGCGGGATTACACAGCTGTACACAGGGAGCGGAACGCTTGTATCGAACAACAGTAAATTAAAGGACGGCGTAGGAAAGCTGGCGGATGGAACAGATGCATTGATCGACGGCGTCGGTACGCTCGACGATGGCGCGCACAAGCTGGCGGACGGCATGGTGGAATTTAACGAAGAAGGAATTGAGAAAATTCTGAATGCATTTGACGGTGATATTGAACCGCTCACAGGACGGCTGCAGGCGATTTTGGATGCAGGGAACGAATATCAGAGTTTTTCATCAATATCGGATGACAGAGCAGGCAGCGTTAAATTTATCTATCGTACCGAGGCAATTAAAAAAGCACAGGAATAAATTACAGTTACGATTTTAGGAAAGCGGCAGAGCAGATGTGATGTTACGGAGGGACGGGTAATGGACTGGATCATCAATATGGCGGTTATAGCGGGGATTTCGGCGGATCTCTTTGCATCCATGGAATGTCAGGGGGCGCTGGTGGCGGATGTGGATAAAAAACATCTCTATCAGGTGGGGGCCTTTATGGCCCTCTGGCAGACGGCCGCTCTTTTCCTTGGCATTGTTGTCGCGAGACTGCTCTCTCACAGTCGGATGACACAGGAGGAAAGGGTGGCCGGGGCCGCCGTATCAGCCCTGATTTTTTTCAGTCTGGGAATCAGTATGATCAGAAAAGCCGTAAAAAAAGAGCCGATTCAGGAGCATCTGGAACAGAATCTTGGTTTTCGCCGGTTTGTATCAATGGAAGCCGCAGAAAGTTTATTTACAATATTTGCAGGAATTGCGGTAGGCTTTTTAAGAACCGGCAAAACGGAAGTTCTTTTGACGGCAGCTGTGGCGACATTCGCTGTGATTATCGGAGGAATGTATACAGGCTACCATTTCGGATTTGCGAATCAGACAAAAGTGTATGTCTGCGGAGCTGTGTTTTTCTGGCTGGCAGCGGCAAAAGCAGCAATCGGGCTGTTGGCGTATGGCACAGTATAGAAGCGGGAGTATGGGACGGGAGTAACAGAAGAAAGAGTTTTTGAAAGAGGCTGTTGTACAGCCCCTTTCTTATCTTATAGAAAAGATCTTATTGCATTAACGTTTGAAAGTCTGCTTTGTTCTGCGATCCGCTAATGACGAAGCTGAAAACGCTGAACCGCCAGTTTTAGTTCCTCTGCCTGATTATACAGTTCGTTCGCGGAAGCAGACGATTTCTCGGCAGTAGCGGCGTTTGTCTGTACGACATCCGAAATTTGTTCCATACCGATTTTAATCTGTTTGATGGAATCGGACTGCTGAATCGCGGAGTCGGCAATCTGTTCCGTCCGTTCGTTTGCGATCTTTGCACTTAAGACAAGCGATGCAAGAGCTTCTTTGGCCTCTACGGAGAGTGTAGCGCCATAGGAGACAAGCTGCATCGAATTTTCAATTAATTCGGATATGTTCTGTGCGGAGTCTGAGCTTATGTTTGCAAGGTTCTGCACTTCTCCTGCTACAACAGCAAAACCTTTGCCGGCTTCCCCGGCGCGCGCCGCTTCTACGGCTGCATTCAGTGCAAGTATCTTTGTCTGAAGAGAGATATCCTCAATTGTTTTAATAAAACCGAAAATCTGGTTGGACGAATCGGAAATATTGTCGATTGCCGTAGTCAGCTGTTCCATTTTTTCGTCGCAGATTTCCAGCTGATGCATCATGTCAACAGAGGATTTTTTGGAAACCTCTGCATCGCGTGAGGTATTGTCTACCTGTACTGAGATTTCCTGAATACCGTTTGAGAGCCGTTCGACAGCGGAAGCCTGGTCCACAACGCCGTTTGAGAGACTTCTGGCTGCGGAGGCCACATGCCTGGATTCTTCCGATACCAGTTCGGAAGCGGCGCTGATTTTAGAAAGCGCCTGGTTCAGTGCGTCCAGAATCTGGGCCATTGCGTTTCGAATCGGAAGAAACTCGCCCAGATAATCTTTGTCTATGGTCAGATCCATATTGCCGTGAGCCATTTCTTCCAGTTTTTGCTCGATATCTTTGATGTATACTTTCAGTTCCCGTTTTGTCTCATGGATAGAATTGACCAGCATTCCGATTTCCGAGGTGTCGGACTGCAGGTTAAAGTCCGCGGAGAGGTTTCCTTTCGCGATCTCTCCCATCTGGTTTTTGACTGCAATAACGGGACGTAAAACGCGGCGCCTTGTTGTAAACATACTGATCAGCTGGATCACGCCGACCAGCGCGAATGCAATTTCCATTGTGAACTCAATGCGGTCGGCCTGTGCGATCAGTTCGTTTACCCGGGAGAGAGTTCTTTCGTTTTGAAGCGTCAGAAACTGTTCTTTTATGGAATTGATTTTTGCGATTGCCGCGCTGTATTCCTTTCCATAGACGTAATCAAGCGCCTCGCTTCTGCGGCCTGCCTGAACCTTTTTCATAGATTCTTCTTCCAGCGGGACAAGGGAGTTGGAAATCTCATACATTTCGTCAATCAGCGCCTGCTCCTCACTGGTGATGCCAATCTCCTGCATTGCGGCTACGCCGAGATCACGGTTTTTCAGATTGTTGATTTCGTTAAAATAGTTGTCATAGTGCAGCGTGTCGCCTGTCGCCGCAAATGCTCTTACTTCGTTCGTAAGGTAGGCAGAACCGTTCATAAACCGGTTTGCATTGTAGGACAATTCATATCGCTCTTCGTTTGCATTGTTTAGCTGGCTTCTGACTTTTCCATCGCTGATCAGGGAAATTACCATAAAAATCAGTGTCAGAATGGAAATCCCGTTTAAAATCAGCGTGATCAGAGACTGATTCATTGCCTTTTTCATGTTAACTGCTCCTTTGGTCTGTATTGTAATAGAATAACATATCTTTAGTTTACAAAATCTAACAGAAAAATACAATATGTTAATCTGTAATTTTTTTTAAATTGCCGTGGACGGCATGAAAAATAAATGGAATCTTTTGAAAATCTTTCTTTTTTTCTGCAGATGAATTTTGGAAATTCAGAGTATGATAACGGCATTTAAGAAAAATGAAAGCGGGGGTGGTTTTCATGTGTCTCATTGTGCTACGATAGAAAGAAAAAAGGAAAGGAAATAATCAGATGGAGCAGTATGGCATTTTAATCGTAGAAGATGACAAAGAGATAAGGGACGGGATCGAAGTTTTTTTGAAAAACCAGAATTACAGAGTATTTCAGGCTTCAAACGGAATCGAAGGGCTTGCCGTACTTGCGGAGCATGAGATTCATCTGGCGGTTATTGATGTTATGATGCCCAAAATGGACGGCATAACAATGACGATGAAGCTGCGGGAACAGTATGAATTTCCGGTGATCATCCTCTCCGCAAAATCGGAGGAAGCAGATAAAATAATGGGTTTAAATTTCGGAGCTGACGATTATGTGACAAAGCCGTTTACGCCGCTGGAACTGCTTGCGCGTATCAATGCGCAGCTGCGCCGTTATACGCGCTATTCCGGCAGAAAAGCAGACGAAAACGGAAGTGAACGCACCTATATTGTGGGAGGCCTGGAATTAAATGAGGATACGGTGGAGGTGTTTGCAGATGGGAAACCGGTCAAAATGACGCCGATCGAATTTAAAATACTTGCTCTTTTGATGAAAACACCGGGCAGGGTATATTCGACTGACGAAATCTATGAGCGCGTCTGGAATGAAAAACCGATTAATACCGATACGATTATGGTACATGTGCGCAATATCAGAGATAAAATTGAGATTAATCCGAGAGATCCAAAATATTTGAAGGTGGTGTGGGGCGTTGGATATAAAATTGAGAAACAAAAATAACAGAAACGCAGCAATTGCAGTGCTTGCTCTGGCGTTTCTTGCGGCTGCAACAATGGCGGCATTTCCATGGCTGAACCGAAAGGCGCAGCAGTATCTGAAGCAGAGCGGAGAAGAGAGTTTTCGGGAGGATTTGTTTGAAACATGGGTTTCCGATCTCTACGAGGGATGTTTTGTGCTTTATAATGAAATGAAGCGGGAAAACGCGGGGATAAACGGGAAAGATACCATAATTGAAAAAATGCGGGATGAAGCGGTTCCTTTGCAGGGGGAAAGCGTGGAAACTTTTTACGATCCGATGGAAGAGATGCTGGAGCGAATCGGCGTACAGTTTAAAGAGATACGCGCAGTGTTTGACTACTGTATCTTTTTGGAGGACGGCAGCTATAAAAAGAATACGACAAAGCCTCTCGAAGATGCTCTGTCTGAAAAAAAGCAGAAAGAGCTTTCGGAATGGTATACGGACTATTTGCTGATTACATTTGATGCATCCGGCGTTGCATCCGTGAAACCGCTTTATGCTTCCAGAATGGATGCGGATCGGCTGGTGAAGCAGTTTGATTTGATTTCGTCCGAAAATATGCTGTTGGAACAGATGAGCGGCGAATGGAACAGCAGTGCACAGGCTGCAGAAAAAATGCCACGGAACTTTTCCGTTGTTTTTGGGATACCAAAAACCGGTGCAGCGATGGAATATCTGCAGAATGCGGATACTTATTCCGGCGGAAAATATACGTATTCGGAATTGGACAGCGCATATACCGATGCCGGAGCCGGCGTGCTTTATTATTTTATGGTGGCAGTGATTCTTGCTCTGGTTGTTGTTATGACAAGTCAAAGAGTACGGAAACCTGCGGCGGCATTTGAAAGGCCGGGAAACTGTTATCTGTTTGAGGCCTCGCTGTTTGGAATCTTCCTGCTTGCTGCCGCATCCGAAAGTTTTGCGCAGATGATCTGGAGCGTAAATGATTACTGCAGTTTTTCGGAGATGTACCGGACGTTTCTGGGCAGTGGGATGGCGGATATGTTGCTGACATATGTGACGATTTTTGTCATCTACGGCGGATGGTATCTGTGCTTTCGTTTTTTGAGGCCGTTATTCTCTCTTGGGCTGATCGGATATCTGCGTCAGTATAGTCTGATTTATCTTGGAATATCAAGAGCCGTGCGTTATTTTCGAAAGATTAGGGATGAGATACGGGAAATTGATTTTACCGGAAAAACTCATCGCACCATATTAAAAATTGTTGTGATCAATTTCCTGGTATTGTCGGCTGTTTCCTTTTTCTGGTTTTTCGGAATTTTTTTACTTGCGCTGTATTCGGTCGTGCTGTTTCTTCTGTGTGTGCGCTTTTGCGACCGGATCAGAGGGGAATACGAACAGCTTTTGGACGCGATGAAGCGTATTTCAGCGGGAGAATTAAATACAGATATGCCAGGTAAACTGGGAATGTTTGAGCCGATGAAAGAGGAGCTTGCCAAAATACAGAGCGGATTGAAGCGGGCGGTCGAAAAAGAAGTGAAAAGCGAACGGATGAAAACGGAATTGATTACAAATGTATCGCATGATCTGAAGACGCCGCTTACCGCTATCACAACCTATATTGAACTTTTAAAAAACAGGGAGATTACACAGGAAGAGCATGACTCCTATGTTGAGATTCTGGAAAAGAAAGCGTTTCGTCTGAAAGTTCTGATTGAAGACCTGTTTGAGGTCAGCAAGGCTTCCAGCAGGAGTATGCAGCTGAATCTTACCGATGTGGATGTGGTGAATCTGTTAAAACAGGTTGGTGTTGAGCATATGTCAAAGTTTGAAGATGCCGGACTGATTCTGCGCTATGATGTGCCGGATCGAAAAGTTACAGCGCGTCTTGACAGTATGAAGACATACCGTATTTTTGAGAATCTGTTTGTCAATGTATGGAAATATGCAATGCCAAAAAGCCGCGTTTATATTGCGGTAGATCACTCGGACCATACGGTGCAAATCACGATGAAAAATATTTCTGCGGAAGAGTTAACGGTAAATCCGAATGAACTGACAGAGCGCTTTGTGCGCGGCGATGCGTCACGAAATACGCAGGGCAGCGGTCTTGGCCTTGCGATTGCAAAAAGTTTTACCGAGGCGCAGGGCGGTGTATTTAAAGTGGAGACGGACGGCGATTTATTTAAAGTAAATATCTCTTTTTCAGATTCATCTGTCCAAATCGGAAAAGATGTGTTACAATAGATCCGATGTTGACCCGGTAAGACGGAAACGGTCAGAAAATATGCGGCAGGGAAAAGGAGGCAGTTATACGTATGGAAACAATGGACGATTACAAAAACGAACTGGAGGCTTCGTTTCGAACAATCAATGAGGGAGATATTCTCTCCGGAACGGTGATCGCAGTAGACGAGGAAGAGGTCACGCTTGATTTGCGCTATTATGCGCCGGGGATCATAAAGGCAGCCGATATCAGCAACGACCCCGATTTCTCTCCGGTGAACGAGATTCATATCGGCGATGTGATGGAGGCGACTGTGGTTCGCACCGATGACGGGCAGGGAAATATCCTTTTATCGAAAAAAGAGGCAAACGATGTACTCGCCTGGGATCGATTTAAGCAGATGATGGAGGAAAAAACAACGGTAAAAGTACGCATCAAAGAGAGTGTGAAAAGCGGCGTTGTCGCTTATCTTGACGGTATGCGCGCGTTTATTCCGGCATCACAGATTGCGCTTGACTATGTGGAAAATACTGACGCATGGATCGGCAGAGAAATTGAAGCGCGCGTGATTACCGCAGACAGGGAAAAAGAAAAGTTAGTTCTCTCCGGTAAGAGCGTTGCAAGGGAGGCGGCGGAAGAAGAACGCAATCATAAGATTTCCATGATTGCACCCGGCACTGTAATGGAGGGGACGGTAGAATCGCTGATGCCGTACGGGGCATTTATCGGATTGGGCGACGGCCTGAGCGGTCTGGTTCACATTTCACAGATTTGCACACGCAGAATTAAAAAACCGTCTGAAGTATTAAAAGTGGGGCAGAAAGTTAAGGCAAAAGTATTAAACACCAATGACAATAAAATCAGTCTCAGTATGAAAGTACTTGAGGAGGAGATGGTTGACACGGAGACAGTGGAAGACCTGTCTGATTATTCCAACAAAGAAACGCTTACAACAAGTCTCGGATCGCTGCTTTCCGGAATTAAACTGTAAACGAAATCATTACAGGAAAGGTACTTTTGCACTTTCGTGCGACAGGGCCTTTCTTTTAAGACAAAGAAAGCCGGTGGGAAAAACGTAGTCTCCCACCGGCGGACTGCAGTCGGATCGAATTTATTTCAATAATACTTCCCACTGTGCCATAATCGCCTCTACGGATTCAATCTGAAGTTCCGTCACAGCATCTTTAAATTTCAGAAAAAGATCGTTTTGGATATCGGGATAGCGAAAAGAGTCCATTTCCGTAATGACAGCTTCCATCTGATCCATATCAAGATTGTCAATTGCTTCCCGCATATACTGAAAGAAACCGGACAATGCATCCGGTGTGATTTCCGGATAGGTACTGGTGTCTTTTTTGTTTTCTTCCATAAACGGGGCAAGTACATCGTAATAGTGCCGGTACTGTGCCAGCATACTGTTTGTGTGTTCATGGATCAGGGCGGCGTTTCCGTTATTGCCGGCTTCTTCCATATCGGCAGCTTTTCCGGCAAGCTGCATTGCGCCGATCTGTCTTGATGCGCTCTTTAACGCATGTACTTCGATCGTGTAAGCCGGCCAGTCTTCCTGTTCTTCCAATGATTTGATCAGATCGGCTTTCTTTTGTATCACGCGATAATAATCCTTTAATACATTCCAGAAAAGTTTTTCACTGCCGAGCAGTTTTAATGCTGCATTTGTATCCAGATCTCCAACTACCAGCGAAGATTCTGCAGGAAGCGCTTTGTGCGCAAACTGAACCTCGGAGCCTTTCCGTATTTTATCTTTTGGCAGGTGGTGACGTACTTTTGTCACCAGAACACGAAGTTCAATCGGTTTTGCAATGAAATCGTTCATTCCTTCACTCAGAAACATTTCTTTTGTGCCTTCCATTGCATTTGCCGTCAGCGCAATGATCGGTACGTCATTGTACTCTTCATGGAAGCGGCGTATAATATGCGTCGTCTCGATTCCGTCCAGCTCAGGCATCATGTGATCCATAAAGATAATGTCATAACGGTGGACAGAGATTTTACTGATGGCCTCTTTGCCGCTTAAGGCGGTGTCAATCTTCATTTTCAGCGGTTCTAAGAGCCCTACTGCAACAGTCAGATTAATGGCATTATCGTCTACGATCAGAACTTCGGCATCAGGCGCCGTAAAATCAAAAGTATAGACGTCGGCTTCAATATCGTTATAGTGCAGGTCTTCATGATTAAACAACTGCGCGAGCTTTAACACATAGACCGGTTTTTTGATTACCAGAAGATTCGGTATATTATATTCAATGGAATTTCGAAAATCAATAATCAGTATTGCCGTAATTTCCGGATGTGCACGCACATAATCCTCCGCTGCAAGCGTAAACATCACATGTTCGATAAAAAGAAACGGCTCGTTAGTGCTGATATCCGCATTTTCAAACTCGGCAATTGTGGCAAATTCGGCATAGGAAATGCCAAGCCGGGAGATATCCGTTTTCATCTGCTCCTTTAAATAGGCATTGGAGACAAGCAGTGCGGCCAGTATGTTATTTGGTTCTTTCACGGAAACGGCGGGAGCAGGATCCATCACAGCCTGCGGCAGCGAGAATGTGAATGTGCTGCCCTTTTCATATTCGCTTTTGACTTCAATATTGCCGTCCATCATATGGAGAAGCCGACGTGAAATTGCAAGACCAAGTCCGGTCCCTTCGATATTTCGGTTTCTCTTACTGTCAAGCTGCTGAAACGACTGGAACAGTTTGCTTAAGTCCTGTTTTTTAATGCCGATTCCGGTATCTTCGACTGAGATATGCAGCATAATCACGCCTTTTGTCAGTTTCTCGAAAGAGAGATGTACAGCGACTTTTCCGAGCCGCGTAAATTTGACCGCATTGTTGGCGATATTTAAAAGAATCTGTTTGATGCGGATATTGTCGCCGTGCAGAAGATTTGGCAGGTCCGGAACAATGTCTACAATCAGTTCCACGTTTTTGTCGCCGATGCGCGTCATGATAATATTCGCAACATCGTGCAGCAGCGACATTGGCTCGTACTCCACCGGCAGGATATCCATCTTGCCCGACTCAATCTTTGAAAAATCAAGGATATCATTGATAATTGTCAAAAGAGCCTGTCCGGAGGATTTAATCTGGTTGACATAATCCCTTGCAGAGGGAGGAAGTTCCTCCCGCAGGGCCATTTCCGCCATGCCGATTACGGCGTTCATCGGTGTGCGGATCTCATGGCTCATATTTGCAAGGAAATCTGATTTCATATGTGCGGCACGCTGGATTTCCATAGTCGCCTGCATGGTCATTCTGCCGCTGCTTGCGATTTCCGAGAGGATTTCCGAGAACGAGTAAAGTGTTTCCGCAGCTTTTGTGAGTTCGTCGTCATGTACGATCGGAACGCGGTCGGCGGCTTCCAGATATCCGTCATAATCCTGAATGCCAAGTTTTGTCGCTGTATCAATCAGGCGTTCTTGTTTCAATGGCTCTGTTAAGACCTGTCCTCCGATAATACAGCCGATTGGTTTGCCGTCAACCAGAATCGGGACGGCAAAGTCAATCAGCCCTGCATGACAGTAGTATGGGATGGCAATCTTATTTTTTAATTTTCGACCGATAATATAACGGTCGCATTGCCTGCAGCGCTCTTCGCCAAGTTTTGAGTTTCGAATGTGTTTACGGCAGAACGATGTAAAATTGGATCCGTGCGTGACGAGATTGCCGTTTATGTCTGTGGTCAGCGCCGCCATTCCTGTCATACGGGAAAAAGTATCCTGCAGCTTCTGAAGCGTTTTGATATTGATTATGTTAGTCAGGACCAAATCAGTATCTTTATTTAGCATAGTTAAAAAGCCTCCTATGATTCGCCCAGTACTTTGGCGATCATTTCCAACAGTTTGTTTCGGTCGATCGGTTTGAGCAGATACCCCTGTGGTTTTAAGACAAGCGCTTTTGCAATTTTCTGCCGGTCTGTCACGCCTGTCAGAAAGATGACCGGGATATACATGGTCAGCGGGTCTTTGCGCAGCTGGGACAGCACAGCCGGCCCGTCTTCGTCCGGCATCTGGTAATCCAGTAAAATAAGGTCTGTTGTCTTTGCCTTTAAAAATCTGCGGGCGAGAATCCCGTTGGGCGCGGTTGCAATATCATATTTATCGTGCAGGTGATCTTTTACGATCTTCAAAATCCGGTAATCGTCGTCCACAATCAGGATATGTTTGCGCTTTGGCGCTTTTTCCACGACCGGCGCCGCGGTTTCGGACGAGGAAGCGCTGCCGTTAGCGTTGAGCGGAGTGATATTCGAAAACGTCGGAACCGTGCTTTTGGACGCTGCGGCTGCCGGGCGGGAAAACATCTGTGTCGAACTGTTGGGGTCTTTCCCCAGCTTTTTCAGAAAAGATTCCAGTTTTTCCTCGATAATTGCCGGAGTCAGTGGTTTTGTCAGCGTCAGATCGGCGTAGCGAGGCGCCTGGCGGTTAAATTCGTCGCAGTCAACGGAATCGCCTAAGATTACCAGCGGGATATTGTCCTGTTTTAGTTTCGGCATCAGATTTGTGATTCTTGACATATCGTCCACAGGTTCTTTGTTCAGACAGTAGGCAAAAGCATCCGGGCTGAAGTATTTCAGGTGAATCAGAAGGTCATCGTAGCGTGTGGAAGAGGTCATCGGATCAAACGTATTCATCAGCTGGTCGAAGAAATCATTTATGACAGACATATTTCTGCCGGTTAACAAAATTTTAAACATAAGCTTCCTCCAGTCTTTTCTTTCATTATAAAGGATAAATGCTGTTTTGGCAAAACCAATCTTTAGAAATCAAGTTTGATAAAGCGAGGTTTTCTGTTCTGAAATACGGTGTAGCTGGTAAAACCGGCGGCTGATAACAGAGCCGGCACTTTCCTGAAATCAAAGGCAATGTCGTCCGGCTTATGAGCGTCTGCGCCGATTGTAATGATTTCACCGCCGAGTTCACGGTAGCGTGCAATTATTTCTTCGGTCGGGTTTGGGTGGGAGAGTCCGTATTTAAAACCTGCCGTATTTAATTCAATACCCTTTCCTTTCTTTATTAAAAGTGAGAGTATTTCTTCTATAATTTCCTGATACTTTTTCCAGTCATAGCGCTCGCTTTTGGCAGGGCCGTAGCGCACGACGTAGTCCAGGTGCCCGTAAACGTCGAAGCCGTCAAATGCCTGTATATTTTCCAGTATGGATTCAAAGTATTCCCGATAACCTTCAGACGCACTGCGTCCGCCGTAATATTCCGGATAGTAAGGATCGGCGCCGTGCACCACATGCGAGGAGCCGATGACAAAATCGAATGCATACTGTGACAGAAGTTCGCCGTGCTTTTTGGCAAGATGAGGCTGAAGACCAAGTTCCAGTCCGCATAAAATGGGGAAACTGCCGTCAAATTTAGATTGCAGCGTATGTATGTGTGCGGTATAAGCGGGCAGGTCCAGTAAGAAGAGATCTTTCTCCTTTGGGTAATCAAGGTCAAGATGGTCTGTAAAGCAGATACCGTCCAGACGTCTGCTTTGCGCGGCCAGCGCCATGCTTTCCGGTTCGGCTGTGCTGTCGCCGGAAAAACGGCTGTGCATATGTGTGTCCCATAACATAGATAATCCCCCTTGTCTCTGTTGTATTTTTGTTACCGTCAGCCCTGTTTGACAGTTCCTCGTATCAAATCGCCCGGTATGCGATTTCGCGGGGAATGCGGCCTGTCACAACAGTATAACGCAAAATCGGTGAAATGGACAGTAAAAATGATAAAAAATTAACAAACTATGCAAAAGGGCTTGAACTTTCGGAAAAAATTGGTTAAAATACCTTTAGTGCGAAATCAGACGGTTTCGTGGGATTCAATTTCCAAGTATATTCTATACAAAGTCTAGGAGGAATGAAAAATGGCAGTAAGAGTAGCAATCAATGGTTTTGGCCGTATTGGCCGTCTTGCATTCAGACAGATGTTTGGAGCAGAAGGATACGAAGTAGTAGCAATCAACGATCTGACAAGCCCGAAGATGTTGGCGCATTTATTAAAATATGACTCATCTCAGGGGAAATATGCATTAGCGGACAAGGTTACGGCAGGTGACGATTCTATCACTGTTGACGGCAAAGAAATCAAGATTTATGCATTTCCGGATGCAAACAACTGCCCATGGGGAGAATTAAAGGTTGACGTTGTTCTGGAGTGCTCCGGATTCTACACATCCAAAGAGAAAGCACAGGCTCATATCAATGCAGGCGCAAGAAAAGTAGTTATTTCCGCACCGGCAGGAAATGATCTTCCGACGATTGTTTTCAATACGAATCATCAGACATTAAAAGCATCCGATACCATTATTTCAGCAGCTTCCTGTACAACAAACTGTCTGGCTCCGATGGCTGACGCATTAAATAAATACGCACCGATTGAGTCCGGTATCATGGTAACAATCCATGCTTATACAGGCGATCAGATGACACTTGACGGCCCGCAGAGAAAAGGCGATTTGAGAAGATCGCGCGCTGCAGCAGTCAATATCGTTCCGAACAGCACAGGCGCTGCAAAGGCAATCGGCCTTGTTATTCCGGAATTGAACGGCAAACTGATCGGTTCTGCACAGCGTGT